>NZ_BRLB01000030.1 GCF_027923465.1 Vallitalea longa | reverse complement strand
ATATTCACTATCGTAGGTGGTATTATAGAGACTTATATCAATCCTCAATTAGTAAAATGGTACATCTCTGCCATAAATATGTAAAAAATATTCGACTTTTGGAGTAAAATATATTATAATCTAAGATATATGAAGTACTGCAAAGGAAGAAAATAATGAGAAATACTGTATCTAAGTTCTTAGACTATTTAAAAACTGAAAAAGGTTCGTCACCTAATACAATAGCATCCTATAAAAGGGATGTTAATAATTTGATTAACTACATCGAATCTAATTCTCTAACCGTTGGTAAAATAACTAATACTAATCTTAATTCTTATTTAATATATTTAGAAAAGATGGGGAAAGCACCATCAACGATATCTAGAAATGTAGCTTCAATGCATTGCTATTTCAGATATCTATATAAAAATAATATAATTGAACAAGATCCTTCAAGTAATTTAATATCTCCTAAGATAGAAAAAAAATTACCGGAAGTATTAACTATGGAGGAAGTAGATATTTTGCTAAGCCAACCAAATGATGATGATTGTAAAGGTATACGTGATAAAGCAATGTTAGAAGTATTATATGCGACAGGTATACGTGTATCTGAATTGATTAATCTAAAAAAAGACGACGTAAGCATTAATTTAGGCTATATCAAATGCAGAGATAATAAGAAGAAGGAAAGGGCTATTCCCATAGGGCAAGTATCAAAAGATGCTCTAGTTAAATATCTAAAATCAGCTAGAGACATAATGATAGAAGATCCTAATGAAGATTTCTTGTTCGTCAGTTGCTTGGGTCATAAAATGAGCAGGCAGGGTTTTTGGAAAATAGTTAAATCATATGCTAATAAAGCTGGTATATATAAAAAAATTACACCACATATACTTAGGCATTCTTTTGCGACACATCTTGTTGAAAATGGAGCTGACCTTCGTTCAGTACAAGAAATGTTAGGGCATTCAGATATATCTACTACTCAGATATATGCTAGGATGTCTAATAATAGGTTAAAAGAAGTCTATACTAAAGCTCATCCTAGAGCTTAGGTATGTAGCGTTACATATTTGTATACATAGAGTATTGAGTATCAAAAATTGAGTTTAGGATATATTAAGCTGCCGAAGGGCAGTTTTTTAATCTATTAGGCTCTTTTTCTATTGATATAATGAATTCCATTTGATATGATTGAATGGAATTCATATAAAGGAAGGGGATAAAAATATTATGTATGAAGTAGTTCTACTTGATGCTGATGGAACATTGTTTAATTATAACATGGCTGAAAAATATGCTTTAGGGGAAGCATTTAAAAAATTTTCATATAAAGGGAATATAGAAGAAATCAGTAAGCGATATAAAACTATTAATCTTAATCTATGGCTTGAACTGGAAAAAGGTAATATCACTAAAGATAAGTTAAGATATGAAAGATTCCAAAGATTATTTGATGAATATGAGTTGGATTTTGATGCTCAAGAATTTAGTGAAAACTATTTGTTGAGCCTAAGTGAATGTAATTTTCTCATAGATGGAGCTGAAGATATTTGTAAGTATCTAAAAGATAAAGGATATAAGGTTGTAATTTTAACTAATGGTATAAAAAAAGTTCAGAGTTCAAGATTAGGTAGATCAGATGTTAAAGATTATATTGATGATATGGTAGTATCAGAAGAGGTAGGGGTCAATAAACCGGATCCTCTTATCTATGATTATACATTTAATCTGGTAAATCATAGTGATAAGAACAGTGTCATTATGATTGGAGATTCCCTTACAGCAGATATACAAGGTGGTATTAATTATGGAATTCATACATGTTGGTTGAATTTAGATAACATAAGTAATGATACTAATATAAATCCTACATATGAGATATATTCTTTAAGTCAATTGAAGGATATTCTATAATGTCAAGTTGATAATATTATTGAGCAAACTAAGTTTGATTATAAAATCCTTCTAATTATGAATAGATATCTATCTAAATGTAAATATTTTTATAATAGAGGATAATTATAAGGAGATTAATAATGAATAATAAAGAGACATTCAAGAGAATACCTAAACATATAGGAATTATACCAGATGGTAATAGAAGATGGGCTGTAGGCCATAATATGGACAAAAAGGATGGTTATTATTTCGGTATAGACCCAGGGTTTCATTTATACGAAACAATGATAGATTATGGCATTAAAGAAGCTACATTTTATGGTTTTACTCAGGACAATACCAAAAGACCATCTAATCAAAAAGCAGCTTTTATAGATGCTTGCATAAAAGCGGTCAATAATTTGGCTAATAGAGATGCTAATCTATTGATAGTAGGGAATAGCGTGTCAGATGTATTTCCAAAAGAGTTATTAAAATATGCTAATAAAAGAGTTAAGTTCGGTAAGGGACTTATTAACATTAATTTTTTAGTCAACTATGATTGGAAATGGGACCTTAATAACGGTATCAATAATATTGCTTCTTCTGATATATCTAGAATAGATTTAATCATAAGATGGGGAGGTAGAAGAAGATTAAGTGGTTTTTTACCTGTTCAGTCAGTATATTCAGATATATATGTAATTGATGAGTATTGGCCAGATTTTAAAACAGATCACTTCAAAGAAGCATTGAGATGGTATCAAACGACAGATGTTACATTGGGTGGTTGATAAGGGAGGATAAATGAAATTTTATTATAACTCTAAAGAGATTGAATATATGGTTGTATATAGTAAACGAAAAACTATAGCTATTCATATTAATAGAGATAAAAATGTTATTGTCAGGGCTCCTATAGGTATAGATAAAAATAAACTGAAGGAGCTAGTTGAGAGTAAAGGCAATTGGATAATTAATAAACTTGATGAAGTTAAACATTATAAGATACATGAGAAGAAATACCAAAATGGAGAGTTGTTCTTATTTCTAGGTAAAGAATATCCATTAGATATAGTGGTTAATAATAAAATAAATCGTCCAGTAGTAGAAATCAAGGATTATTCATTAAAGGTTACAACAAATTCAAATGATAAAGAATGTATTAAATCATTGATAGAATATTTTTATAGACACGAGACTCTTAAAATAATAAATGCTAGAATTAAATATTATCAAAAATATTTTAAAATACAACCTAATAATATTAGAGTGAAAAAACAAAAGACAAGATGGGGTAGCTGTAGTTCATTGAAGAATCTAAACTTTAATTTGAAATTATCAATGGCTAAAATATCTGTTATAGATTATATTGTAGTTCATGAGATGAGTCATTTGATACATCTTAATCATTCTAAGGATTTTTGGAATCTAGTAAGAAGTGTTTTGCCAAATTATGAAGAAGAAAAAAAATGGTTAAGATCAAATGAAAGTAAACTGTATCTAGAATGAATTATAAATACATATCATAGCGATATGAACTATATATAATAAAAATAGTATAAAATATTCCTAATAATGACAAAAATTATTATATTGAATTAATTGTAAATATATGATAATATAGTAGCTAGAAATACTTGTGTAAAATTAATATACAGAATAATTTTACTAGGGTATTTTTTATTATTACAAGGGAGGAAAGTATATGAAAAAAGTTTTTCTAATCACTTTCTTATTATTTACTTGTGTCTTAACATCTCAGAGTGCTATGGCTGTAACATTTGAAGAATGGAAGAATGATCAGACATCATTTCAACTTAATCGGGAACCAGCACATGCAACCCTAATACCTTATGACAATGTACAGCAGGCCAAGAACTATAATATGAAGGAATCACCATATTATCAATCGTTGAATGGAACTTGGAAATTTAATTTAGTGGATAGGCCTGCAGATAGACCAGGTAATTTCTATCAAGATTCTTATAATATTACTAATTGGGATGATATTGAAGTTCCTAGCAGTTGGCAGTTAAAAGGTTATGATTATCCTATATATACTAATATTACTTATCCTTGGAAAGGTCATGAACCTTATCTATCTCAACCTAATGCTCCAACAGTATATAATCCAGTTGGTTCTTACAAGAGAGAATTTACAGTTCCTAATGGCTGGGAAAATAGAGAGATATTTTTATCTTTTGAAGGTGTAGAATCCAATTGTTATGTTTGGATAAATGAACAGTTTGTAGGTTATGGTGAGGATAGTTTTACATCAAAAGATTTCTTGATTACTCCTTATCTACGTGACGGAGTAAATACAATATCAGTACAAGTATTCAGATGGTGTGATGGCAGTTGGATGGAGGACCAAGATTTCTTTAGACTCAGTGGTATATTCAGAGATGTATTCCTATTTTCTACACCAAAAGTACATATTGAAGATTTTACAGTAGTTACAGATTTCATACATGAATATAGAAATGCTACGTTAAAAATAGATGCAGAGATAAGACATTTCATGGGCACGTCTCCTATTGGTTATAAACTAGAATATATGTTATATGATGCAGAAGGAAATGAGGTAATGGGTCATCAGAATAACATTGATTTTCAAGATAGCAGAACTACTGTAGAAGGACCACAACAACTGTTATACAATCCTAATCAATGGTCGGCAGAAACACCATATCTATATACAGTAGTACTTTCTTTGATAGACAATCAAAATAATATCATAGAAACTGAAAGTTCCAGAGTTGGTTTCAGAGAATTTGAAATTGATGGTGGCCAAATGAAAATCAATGGGAAACCTATTATGTTCAAAGGTGTCAATAGACATGAATTACATCCGGAACAAGGAAGAAGTCTTGATAGGGATACTATGATAGAAGATATCAAGATAATGAAACAACATAATATAAATGCTGTTAGGACAAGTCATTATCCTAATGATCCTGAATGGTATGATTTATGTGATGAGTATGGTATATATTTAATTGATGAATGTAATCTAGAAACTCATGGAGCCATGAGTACTATTCCAAGAAATTTAACAAGTTACCGAGATAATTGTGTTGACCGTATGAGAAGTATGGTAGAGAGGGATAAAAACCATCCTTCAGTCTTGATATGGTCATTAGGAAATGAAGCAGGCTCGGGTAGTAATTTTGCACATATGGCTAATTATGCGAGGGAAGCAGATCCTACGAGGATTATACATTATCAGGGATACAATAATGTCGCTGATATTACAAGTGAAATGTATGCTTCTGTTGAAACTGTAGAGAACTATGGTAAATCAGATAATTCCAAGCCTTTTATTCTTTGCGAGTACGCTCATGCCATGGGTAACAGCGTTGGTAATCTACAAGAATATTGGGATGTAATTGAGAAGTATGATAATTTGCAAGGTGGTTTCATATGGGATTTTGTTGACCAGGCTATTACTAAGGTAAGTGATGATGGTGAAGAATATTTTGCATATGCTGGAGATTTTAACGAAGACTATGCTATTCAAAGAGAGGATGATAACTTCTGTGCCAATGGATTAGTAATGCCCGATAGAAAATTACAGCCTGAGATAGTGCAGGTAAAACAAATATATCAAGACATTAAGATTATAGATGAAGACTTATCCAATAATGAAATACGTATACAAAATGATCATCTATTTACTAATGTTAATAAGTATTGGGGTCATTGGATATTATTAGAAGATGATAAAGTTCTACAGAGAGGTGATTTTACTGATCAGCAATTAGATATTGAACCAGGTACGTCAAGTGTAATTACGTTACCAATAACACAACCTGAAATTAAGGCAGGTAAAGAATATTGGCTTAAAATACTTATTAGAGTTAATGATGTTGAATGGGCAGAAGAGGGACATGTAGTCGCTATAAATCAATTTAAAATGCCTTACGAAGTACCTGAATTAGAAGCGATAGATGAGAATAGTCTTAATGAACTGAATTTTAATGAAAATGACCAAGATGTAATAATAGCTGGTACTGATTTTTATGTTGCTTTTGATAAAATAAATGGAGGTATAGATGATTATTATTATAGACACGATCATTTAATATCAAGTAATCTGATTCCTAATTTCTGGAGAGCGCCACTTGATAATGATAAAGGACATAATTTTGGTAATACTGCTATAACGTGGCAAGATGCTGGAGCTAATAGACAATTGATTTCAACAGAGGTTACTCCATTCTCAGATAAAAAAATCAGGATAGTAGAGAAATACAATATACCAACAAGCAATCCATCTACTTATCATATAACGTATTATGTATATGGTGACGCAAATATAGTAATTAAGGCAAAATTTATTCCAGGAAATGATCTTCCTGAAATACCTGAGATAGGTATGCTAGTGGAGTTACCTAGTGAATTTGAATATCTGAAATATTATGGAAGAGGACCAGAAGAGAATTATATTGACCGTAATACTGGTTATAATGTAAGAACGTATGAAACTACTGTTACAGATAATTTTATCCCATACTTAGAACCACAAGAGACAGGAAATCGTACTGATGTCAGATGGGCCGCTCTAGTCAATGATGAAGGAAAAGGTTTGCTTATCTCTGGGTTACCTACATTAGAGATTAACGCACTTCATTATACAGATGCAGAACTAATGAGTAAAAAACATCCCTATGAGTTAAATGAGATAGACAATACTATACTAAAAATTAATCATAGACAAAGAGGTGTAGGTGGAGATAATAGTTGGGGAGCTCAACCTCATGATAAATATAAAATCCACGCTGATAAACCATATGAATATTATTTCAAGATAGCACCTACGGAAACAGATGATACATCGACACTTATGGATATAGCCGATAGAAAATACAGTGATATAAAAACATCAGAAACAAGAAAAAATCTTGCAATAGGTAAGATGATTACAGGTGATTCAGAAGAGATTGAAAATCCAAAAGAAGAAGGTGCCGACGGTAATAATTATACAAGATGGTGTGCTAATGATGGTAATAACAATCATTGGTGGAAAGTTGATCTAGGTGAATTGAAAGAAATAAATACAACACAAGTCTATTGGGAAAAACCTGGTAAAAGATACAGATATAAAATTGAAACTTCCATTGATAATAATAATTGGACAACTGTTGTAGATAAAACTGGTAATACTAATACTAATCAAATACAAAGAGATCAATTTAATCCTACAGATGCCAGATATGTTAAAATAACGATAACTGGACTAGAAACAGATGTCTGGGCCAGTTTCTGGGAATTTGGAGTGTATGAGTATGTCCCTACGTCAAAAGAGAATATTGCTATAGGAAAAGGAACTATGTGTGATTCTGAAGAGTCACATAATAGAAAGGCTAAAGGTGCTGACGGTAATTATAATACAAGATGGTGTGCCAATGATGGTAATACCAATCATTGGTGGGGAATAGATCTAGGAGAAGTAACCAAAATAGATGCAACTCAAGTTAACTGGGAAAAATCTGGTACGAGATATGATTATAAGATAGACGTGTCTATAGACAATAGTAATTGGACAACTGTTGTAGACAAAACAAATAATGTTAATATAAGTCAAGTACAGAAAGATGTATTTGAACCTGTAGATGCCAGATATGTTAAAATAACGATAACTGGACTAGAAACAGATGTTTGGGCTAGCTTTTGGGAATTTGCAGTATATGAACATGAGTTAATGTACTATGTAGATTGTGGAGACGATACCCCATATATTTTTGAACAAGGTGAATTATTAGGAACAAGAAATAGTAATGAAGATCAACCTTATGGCACAGATTCTCAGACTAATTACAATTGGGGTTATAGTTCTTATGGAGATACATGGACTAATGATACAGGTAGTAATAATTATGATAGCTGTCGTACAGATGAAGGGGATACAATAGGGACAGGGCTCAGTTATAAGTTTCAAGTGGATCAAGGTACCTATAGAGTAACATTAGGATTTAAAGACCCTTACAACAATAATAATCGTAAGATGGATGTAGTTATTGAAGAGGAAGTCTTGGAAACTAATTATGTTCCTACTAATACTGTTAATACAAAAGTTTATAATAATGTTATTGTCACAGATGGTTTATTGGATGTTGAATTACTTCGTAGCAATAATAATGATGATGAAGATGGCGATCCTCTTATATGTTTTATAAAAATAGAAAAAGAATAATTAATTTATGAAAAGTGCCCCACAATTTAATGATTGTGGGGTATAATATATATAATTGTTAAAATAAAAGATGAGGTGATTAAATATGATTTTTAAGAGAGGTTATAAGTTGCTGGTATGTATTTTACTAGTTAGCTCACTAATTCCTACAAGTATATCTAATGCAAAAACTACTTTTGCACAAACATCTGACGATTACATAGAAACCTATACAGTTACCAATGAAAAAACAAGTAAGGATATAGATGGGATTAATTATAATAGTGATATATATATGCCAATCAGTAAAATGGCAGATATATTAGGTAAAGATATACTTGTTGAAGATAAAAACATAAAAATAACTCCTAGGGACAATGATGAAAAATTGCAATTGAAAGAAGATTTTGTATTGCATGGGTTTTATGCTTTATCGTCTTTGAATCAATTCAACGACATGTATAATAGTGGAACCTTAAGTAATTTTGATTCATTATCATTTGGGTGGAGTAGAATAGACCAAGTTGGTGATGGAGTAGAATTAGTATTTGATGGTGCAGATTATAAGATACCTGATTCATATGAAAAACCATTAAATAAAATGGGTAATATGCCTAGACAACTCATGATATATGTTAATGATAATGGCAATAGAAATGATTATTTTAAAGCTATCTTTAATGATATGGATAGTATAATTGATGATATAGTTAGTATTGTTAATGGTACAAACATCAGTTATAAAGATTTGTCCTTTGATGGTGTGACAATTGATTTTGAAAATGTCAACGGAGAAGATCAAGATGATTTTGTTAAGTTTTTGAAGTCTTTAAAGGATAGATTAGGTAAAAAAACAGTGTATGTAGCATTACCATCCTATAAATATCATGTTAGTTATAAGTTCAAGGAGATTCTAGATGTGGTTGATTATGCTATTCTAATGGAACATGATTATGATATGAAAGTAAAATCAAGTACTTTTAATAATATTATTACTGATCCATTAACTCCTATTGACGAAATTGAAAAAGATATTAAAGATTTGATTCAAATAGTTGGAGATAATAATAAAAGAAAACTATTATTACAGATCAACTTTGGAAGTGCTCAATGGATTGATCAAGGAGAGAATTATGCCAAGTTTACACCTTCTTATGATAAAATCTATAATAGAATATGTAAGGAACTAGCTAAAAATGTTAAAATCGAAGATTTATTATACTATAGTGATAACTATCAAAACCCATATTTGATTTATACTAATACCAATAATCAAAAGAATTTTATGTGGTATGAAAACTGGATCAGTGTATTAGCCAAAATAAAATTAGCCAACAATTATAATATGGGTGGTATATCATTGTGGAGATTAGGTACTATGCCTAATTATTATAGTAAAATTGGAAAAGAAGCTGGGTTTGATGTATGGTATCAGTTAAGTAATCTTTTTAATAATTGATTACATACAAATATTGCAAATATTTCTATCAATAAAATAATTCTATATAGAAGTCATTGTTGAAATTAAATTATATTTGTGCAATAAAAAGTGAACTACATTCATAATTTTACAAAACTAGTAGTTCGCTTTTTTTAATAAAGAAATATGATACAGTTATTTCATTTTTCCCTTTGAACCTATGACATAAGGTAGATACATTTATTGATTGCAACTAATATTTAAAATCATTAAAGTCATATGAATAATTAATATCATGTCCCATAGATCTAATACATTCTATTATTTCTTCTTCTGTTGATGGAGGATTGTAAGATACTTGAATTGTCCTTTTAGCAGGATTAACTGCTATTTCATTAATTCCATCTATTTTATCCAATGCATTTTTTATGTGCTGTTTTTCAGTTTCATTTTTTATACCGTCAATTCTTATGTTGATATTTTGCATTTTATCATTCCTTTGATAGTTAGTTTATAAGTTTATTTTGTGCTGTATTGATATATATATACCTGTCAATTAATATATGATAGTATTTTGTCCTAATAACAAAATATTATTAATAACATCAATGGATTTGATGTATATTATAAAAAGTAATTTCAGTATAAGTAAAAAAATAACGCTATAATGGTTTTAAATATTTAATTAATATAAAAAGATGTTAAATATATAAAAAAATTAGATTGCATATATTATTAAATTAATATTGAAAATAAATCGAAAATATGATAAAATTGTATATATTGATATTAATTCATACAATTTAAACAATTTATAATGTTTAATTATGCTTTTGATAATAAATGTTACTGGTATAATTTCGGTAAAATACATAGAAGTTAATTATCTTGATAAAAATTGCTTAATAATTTTTATCAAATAATTATAAGTATTATGAAATTAACAAATACATAGTTAAAGGAGGGTAGTTTTATGATAGAAAAAGGTAATCAAGGTCCTATAGAACAAAATCCAAGTGCAGCAGACAGATTCTAATCGATATGTAGATTATAGTTCTAATGCAGGATAGAAATTTATTTCTATTCTGCATTTGCTATTTAATGATAAAAAGAAAAAAAGATATTAATTAAATAAATGTTAGTTTATAATTTACTAAATGCAAAAAAGATATTTATTTCTGTTTTGCATTTTTTAGTAGTAGAGAGTGTAATGAAAAGGAGAGTTATCTACACATGTATTGAATAAAAGTTGATTTGAAAATATAAATAATATTATGTATAATCAATTAAAGATATTTATTGATTGATACATAGAATGATTTAATGGAATGAGGTGATTAATTGAAAAAGAGTCATAAATCTAGAAGAGTCTTAAAAGTATCTGGTGTTATTATACTAATACTTTTATTGGCAACTTGGTTAGTCATTAAATTTAAGACTTATAGTAGTATGGAACAAGCTAAAGAGATAATGAAGCAAGAAAATGTCATAAAAGAAAATAATACCATAATTATTACACCAGAAGGTGATGTAAATGCTAATTTTGTTTTTTATCAAGGAGGATTAGTTGAAACAGAAGCATATGCTGTTTTGGGAGAAAAATTAGCAAAGAAGGGTATTCGTGTCTTTATACCGTATATGCCTTTCAATCTCGCCATATTGAATATTGATGCTTTTGACAAAATATATGAAGAATATAATAATGATAAGGATTGGTATATAGGAGGTCATTCATTAGGTGGTGCAAGTGCATCAATGTATGTAGATAAATCTTCTAAGCCAATAGAAGGATTGATATTGATGGGAGCATATCCTAGTGATTCTACTGATTTATCAAAACAAGATATTAAAGTATTGTCTGTAAGGGCAATCAACGACAAAATAATGAACCTAGACAACTATAATAAGTCAAAGGAGTTATTGCCTGATAGTACTGATTACGTTAATCTCAATGGTAACCATTCTAACTTTGGTTATTATGGATTTCAAAAAGGAGATGGTGAAAGTTCAATTAGTAGGGAGGAACAACATAATCTTGTTGTTGAAGAAATTATTAAATTAATAGATTTAGACTAATTAAGAGAATAGTGACGGAATGGTAGTTGAATTAATATATTTTAATATGAGTGTAGAGTACTGTAATGGAGAGGAGTCAAGTATGAATAGTATAGTAAAAAATTATTATAATGATAATGCTGAGCTTGAATGGAATAGACTAGGTAATCCATACACAAATATTGAGTTTAGAAGTTCAATGTATCTAATTGAGAAATATTTTCCCGAAACAGGTTACATTCTGGATATTGGATCAGGACCAGGAAGATATTCTTTGGAACTATTAAAGAAAGGTTATAAGCTTTCATTATTAGATATATCCAACAATGAATTAGATATAGCAAGAGACAAAATAAAAGAAGCAGGTTTGAGTTCTGAAGGATACCATTGTAAAAGTGCTTTGGAATTGGATTCTTTTGAGGATGAAAGTTTTGATGGTATTTTGCTTATGGGACCCTTATATCATCTTCATGAAGAGAAGGATAGAATGAAAGTACTCAAGGATACATATAGAATCTTAAAAAAAGATGGAGTAGGACTAATATCATATATCAATACATGGGGGGCACTTAAAGCAGGAGTGAGTGAGTTTCCAGAGATCTTCGAGAACATAGAATATTTTCAGAAATACGTTAATGGAGATTTAAAGTTAAGTTGTCTAGAAGGTTTTACAGAATCTTATTTCACTATACCATCTTTAGCTCTAGCAGAAGTAAAGAAAGCAGGGTTCAAAATAGTATCTTATGCTGGAGTTGAAAGCTTTTTATCGGGATTAAAGGCTCAGATTAATGAGTTATATAAAAATATGCCAGAAGTCTATGAGAACTTTATGGCATCAGCAGTTAAATGCTGTGAAATGCCACAATATAGAGATGCTACGGAACATATTCATATTATAGTAAAAAAAAGATAAATGATTAATAAAATATGATTATTTTCAACTTTTGAGATAAAAACGATAGGATGAAATAACATGATTATAGGAAATTTTGTTGAATTTGGAGGATGTAATATGTGGAGAGATGATGATGATAGACTTGATAATATTTTAAATTTTATTGTACATAAACGCATATCACAATATCCTTTAATATGTCCAATATGTTCTACACAGGAATTAAATTTCTATATGCATAGATATAAGGAGCATGTTCATAAAGGAGCAATATGGATTTGGTGTTCTAATTGTAAGTATTTTTCACATTTTTCCCTTGTTGTTCCTGATTGGTGGGAAAACAGCAATTGGATAGCATTAGAAGATTTAACGGCATTACCAATAAATCTTGAGAGTAAAAGAGAACAGATATCAAAACATATAAAAAATACTATAGGTAATAATTGAATTAGAATTTATTTGTGTTTTATATAGTTCGATTTTTTTAACATCGACTTGTTGTTTTACTTAAGATAGAAGTTACCATCTTAATTTAATGATTAGCAAGTATATGTTATCATGGCTAAAAAATATAAATTCTTATCTGCTTAATTGATAATATTATTCAACTAATAGCCATTAAATACTAATTTTTATTAACGACTAGAATATTCTTTGAGTTGCTAGATATTTAATTATTTGATAATATTTAAATATAATGTGAACTATTAAATGAATAGTAGGTGAAAGAATGAAGAACTTAAGTGTTGTTATAGTTTTGAGCATTTTTTTGTTATGTGGTTGCAATAGCAATAGTACGGTTAATAAAGAAGCAGATAATACAGATGTAATTAATGATAATATTAATACGACTAACAATGAACTAAGTAAAGATGTTAGTAGTAATAATGTGTATGAAGTAAATAAATATATTAGCTACATAAATGATGATGGATTATTTAAAGTAACTTTATTTATACAAGATGGAATACATACTTCAAAAGAACATATAGATATCTTTTCTACGGTAGAGTATATAGGTGATGATGATGAAGTTGAGATATGGCACGGAATACCATATTTCAAGTATAAAATATTTGATGGCGAAAATTATTATTGTGAAGGTATTAACTTAGATATTTTAATGAAAACTGTTCTAGAAAAAGGAAAAGTATATACTATACCATTTATTAAAGCTGGTGCTTGGTCAGAGGATGCTGATGATAGTGAGTATTGGGAGAAATATTACAAGGATAAAGAACTGAAATTACCTGTTGGAGAATATTCTTTGGCGGCATATTGTGATTTTAGTTTATCGGAATGTGGATCACATTACGACAATAAAGTTGAGATAAAATTTGAAGTTGAGTAGATAATGTATTTTATTTAGTTAGGAGATGATATCATTGAAATCAAATGAATTAGGTGGAATGGATTATTTTAGTTTAGGATTGTTAATTTTTTTAGCTCTTGGAATGGACATAGTAGTATCGTTTATTGACAAGTTAATTTGGCAAGATAACATTGGTATGGAAAATTTTTTCTCCAATCAGTGGTATGTATTAGTAGTACATTGGATGATAGTTATTATTTTATGGATAATAGGTGGTGTTCTTGCTTATAAATGGTTAAAGAGAAGAAGTAATATAAATGATATCATATCATTTGAAATAAGAAAAGATTTATTACCAATGATTTCTCTAGCAATTGTAGCAAGCATACTTATTACAGTTTTTGAATGGATAATTTCTTCACAACCATTGCCACAATTTTATCGGGAATTTTCATCATTTTATAGAAATCACGGAGAGGTAGCCTTTATCGTTTGGATTTTCCAGAATATATATTATCTAGTAGAATCTATGTTGGTAGTACTTTTACTAGCTTTAATGCAAAAAGTAGGGGAGTTATGGTTTAAAAACACTGTATTTCCTTTTGGTGGCATAGGATTATTATTAACTTGGGGGCTAGGACATTTAAGCAAAGGACTTGCTTCATGTATATGGATATGTTTGTTTTGCTTAATATTCGGGTGGTTATTTGTTAAAGCAAAAAGACGATGGTGGCCAAGCTTAATATTTTTATTTCTACAGTTTATTATTTAATTTATGAAATATTACATAGCTATAAAAAGGTCAGAAGGTTTAGTTGTATGCATAAGTGAGCAAATTATAGTTTTATTCTGCAAAGCCTTTTAATTAGCTTACTTGTGCAGAATATTGAAATGGGAAAGTTAAGTAATAAATTTAAAATTGGAGGTAAACGGTGATATATGCAAAATGTTAAATTGATTGAACCAAATGTATTATATAAAGATTCATTTCTTGATTTTGTCAATGATGTTAAGAATACAGGATATGAATCTTATGAACATTATACTAAGGCAGAAATAGATTTTGAAGAATTTATTGAAGACCAAATAAATGATAGTAAAGGTATTAATATACCCGAAGGATGGGTACCTTGTAGTAGTTATTGGCTTGTAGATGATAATGAAGAAGTCATTGGTGTAATTAGAATTAGACATAGGGTAGATAATGATTTTTTACAAGTAATAGGTCATATTGGTTATGAAATAAAATCTAATTGTAGGAGAGAGGGTTATGGAAGTAAATTACTTGAGTTAGGCTTAGTCGAAGCTAAAAAGATTGGATTACAAAAAGTGTTAATAACCTGTGAAGAAGATAATATTGGTTCAAAGCGCATTATAGAAAAATTTAATGGTATGTACAAGAAAAAATTGGTAGATGATGATGGAAAAAATGTATTACAATATGAAGTATGTACGGGTCCAAAATAAGTTGCGAAATATTGCATAATATAACAAGAAAGGGTTGAAGCATATGGACATAATCTATGGAACATATAATCCTGGTAAATATAAAAGTATGGTAAAAAGATTAAAAGGACTTGATATTAATTTGATTCCCCTTAATTCCTTTGATAGAAATCTAGAAGAGGCAGATGAGAATGGGAAAGAACCATTAGACAATGCTATTGCTAAAGCGCAAGCTTATTATAGACAATTGAAAAGACCAGTATTTTCATGTGATTCAGGATTATTTTTTGATAATGTTGATGAAGATGACCAACCTGGAGTTTATATAAAGCGAGTTAAAGGCAAGACTTTAACTGATTTAGGTATGCAATCTTATTATAGTAATTTAGCTAGTAAATATGGAGGTCGTTTGACAGCTTATTATAAGAATTCAATATGCTTGATTATAAACGACAATATTATTTATAAATATGATGGTCAAGATATAAACTCAGATAAATTCTATATAGTTTCAAAACCACATAATATTTTTCAAAAAGGATATCCTCTTGATTCTTTATCTGTCAATATAAAAACTAATAAGTATTATTATGATATGGATGAACAGGAATATAATAGGTCAAATGGATTCAGAAAATTTTTTATAAGAGTATTAAAATTACAGTAAACTTTATGTATCATATATTTATCATAGAAAGATGCAGTACAATCTAAGCCATTAAAAAATTAAGAGTATAATTTTAGTATATTAAATATAAAAAGTGGAAAAGTAAAAAGGATATGACTTAATTGAAATATTTGATTAGATATCTTCTACATTATTTTGTATGGAGTGGTTAATATTGAAAAAAGATATAAGAGATGAATTTTTACGATTAATTCATAATGAAGAGTACTTGAAGAGTGAAGAATATTTGAAAAAAAATATACCTAAAAAAATCTATAAGTTTATAGACTTTCTTAATAAAAGTGACGATGTAAATAAAGAAAATGATAAAAAACTTGATAGCTTAGCAAATAATCAATTATGGTTATGTAAAATAAGTAATCTTAACGATCCTTTTGAATATGTTGGTTGCCTCAATGATGAAAGTAAAGATAAAGATTTAATCAAGATGATTTATGATGCTTTCAAGCAACAGTTACTTATTACAAGTTTCACTGAGAATGGCTATGATAATATGCCTATGTGGTCCTATTACGCTAATGATCATAGAGGCATTTGTATTGAATTTGAAGTGCTGGATAATGAAAAGTTATACCCAGTATTATATGAAAATAAAAAACTGGATATAACTGAGTTAATTAAAAGATTAATTCAACTAAGTGTTTCTAATAATAATGAAGATGCAGCAAATAAAAAAACAATTATCAAATGGTTGTATATGTTAGCATTATTTAAACATACTAGTTGGAGGCATGAACAAGAATATAGAATAGTAAAAAGTTCTAGTTGTGATAAATTAGATGGATTGTCAATATCTGAAGATGAGGATGGAAAGTTGAATTTAGTAGATGAAGAAGGACGAATAATATCTATTGTTAATGAAGAGGGACAATCAATATCTGTAAGTGAACTTGGTCTCAAGGTTTCTACTATCTTTATAGGTAAAAATTGCGAATATCAAAAACGATTAATTGATATTAGTAAAAAGATAGATTGTGAAGTGAGACAAGTAACTATGGATGATGTTTGGATAATTTAATAATAGCTTGTCTTTTTTTGCGAATTCTTCATTCATGAAATTACAAAATATTCAAACATAAATTGATATTATAATACTATAAATGTTTTATGAAGGAGGATAATTATGTTAAGAAAAGTATCGCTAATCATGATATGCTTACTTGCTGTAGTATTTATATGGGATGCTCCTATACAAGCACAAAGTAGTTTTGACACTGAAAATTATGAATTACAACTGGAGATAGTAAAATCAGATGCATCATTTGGTGACACACAGATTGTCAGTCGCGATAGTGAGGTACCTTTGGGGTGGGTAGTTATAGAATATAATATACATACGAAAACTATTAAAAACATGAACGGTGCACCTTTTGGTTATACGCAGACTACTTGTATCCAAAGTCCAATACCTTGGAATTGGGTGATTCTAGAGAGTGACCAATATACAAGAGTTATTAAAAATATAAGTAGTGGTCCTTTTGGGCATACGGAAATAATCAGTCAGGAAAGTCGTGTACCTTCGTGGTGGGTAATTATAGAATATAATAAACATACGAAAACTATTAAAAACATGAACGGTGCACCTTTCGGTTATACCCAGACTACTTGTATCCAGAGTTCAACACCTTGGGATTGGGTTATTTTAGAAAGCAATGAATATACAAGAGTTATTAAGAATATAACAGGTGCTCCTTTGGGATATACTGAGATTATTAGCCGTGATAGTCCATATCCTTCAGGTTGGGTGGTTATAAGTTACGAAGAAAAAACAAAAACTATAAAATATATTGGTTCATAATAACGGATTTACAAAGTATTTAACATTGAAATCTGCAACAACCTATTTTCTTAAATGAAGATAGGTTATTTATTGGTTATTATGAAAGTATATGTTATTATATAACGAAAAACATGTTATAATGTAGGTTAAAGCTTATTTTATTATATTTTTTTGAAAACATGATAGTTTTTTTACTATCAGTGGTAATAATTACTATTTAAAGGTATTTGCAAATGTTCGTAATATTATAGTTAGGTAAAATTGTTGAATATATACATTATATAATCTAGTAAGAAATAATAATTATAAGGGAGAAAATAAAGTGGATAATAATATAAAAAGTAATTACAAGTTAAATTTGAGTAAAGAAACTGACCAATTTATAATATACTATACCGAAACAGATATGAGTTGTATTGAAAAAGTTTCTTATATTCTTGAAGATAGTTATAATAGAATTACTAATAGATATAATCAAAAGCTTAATGAAAAATTAATTGTTGAGATTTATTCAGAACATACCGAACTTCTTAATGCTTTAGGATTTCCTAATGCACCTAAATGGGTTAGAGGTGGAATTGGAGTTGGTAAAATTCTGATTGCGTCACCATTAAATCCACCATATGGTACAGACTTTTATGGTGTGGTAAATACTGCGGTTCATGAGTTCGTTCATATAATTGTAAATAAAATAAATAATAACATACCTAGATGGTTAAATGAAGGCATTGCTTCTTATGAAGCAAAAGACAATAATCAAGAATGGATTAGAAAGACAATTAGAAATGGATTGGAAAATAATAATATTCCTAAATTTAGAGATTTAGATACTGGTGATGATTTTGAAACATTTTTCAATAGAGATGGTTATCAATATTCTTATACCATCATAGAATTTATTGTTACAGTGTGTGGGTATGATAAGTTGAAAGAGTTTATTCAATCACCAACTGGGTATTTAGAAGTTTTTGGAATAACAAAAATTCAGTTGCAAGAGAAATGGATAACATATCTAATGGAGAAGTATCTATAATTATTTTAAATTTATATCAAAAGATGCGAAGAAAAAGATACTTACTTTTCCTAAAATGACTGCAATTAAAAAGAAAATATTCTAATGTTCATCTCATTTTTATTTGGGAAAAGAAAAGTATTGTGCCAATAGATATGGAAATGAATATATAAAATATATGAGTGAAACACCACGCTATATTTTTTTCTAAGTGAAATACTTATCAATTATTATATTAACATAAAAAAATGGTAATACTAAGTTGAATTAAGAATATTTTGAGGATAATAGAAACGGATATATTGTTCCAATATGGAAATATCCCTCTAGGATTGAGGAGATAGGTACTGAATTATCTAAAGGGCTTTTAGCATTCAATACCTAACCTTTTAGCTTTATGTGAATATCAATTAAAGTTTCAGTAATTTTTAACAATGTTAAAATGATACCTATAACAATAACAAATGTATTCATAAAAGGCCTCCCCATTCGTCAGGCGAGGGACACACCATATTACAAATATTATAACAGAAGATTCAAATAATGTAAATTAAATATTTATAAAAATAAAGCATATGCGTAATTATACATTGTAAATTGTTGCTGATAAAATAATACATATAGATACTTCGGGTAAATGTGAAGATTTTGAGTACCGTAATATAATAGAAGATTTAAAAGCTAATCCAAATCATATTAAAAATTATGATCTGGAAGAAATTTATCACCATTTGTTGATAATAAATGATAGCGTCAATTCCTTTTTCTACATTATTTAAGAATTGATAAAATAATTTTAAATTTATTGGTGGGTCTGTTACAGTAATAATTATATCATGGTACAGGATTTACTTTTTTGATTGAAGGTAGGTCCTTTTTTATTGCTTATTATTAAATTATTTGTTAATATTAAGTTGTGATAACGTGAACTTATTATATAATAGGATATATAAAAAAGATTTAGAAATTAGAGAAGGAGCAATATGGATATGGCGTTTGGTATTACTATTCTGGCTTATTTAGAATTAATATTAAAAATATGTATGTATTTTTCAATTACATTATGCTCAATAAAAGGAATCCAAGCATTGAGTGTTTATATTGATAACAATAGGCGATAGCAAATTAAAAGTAGAGTAAAGTTATATTTTGCATGTAAGGTATAATTTAGCTAAAACAATTATAGTTATTTGAAAGGAGTAATTGAATGAAACAATTCTTTTTTTCTACAAAGGCTCTTATAATTGATGGAGATAAGTTTTTGGCTATGTATAAAATAATAGATGGCAATAAATGGTGGGATTTACCTGGTGGTAGAATGGAATTTGGAGAAACGGCAGAAGAAACTCTCGCTAGAGAGATAAGAGAAGAATTAGGTGTTCAGATAAAACCAATTAAGCTAATTGATACGTGGAATTATATGCCTAGTGAAGAATTTCAAACTGTAGGTGTAATATATCATAGTAAAATTGTATCTGGAGAAATAACAATTTCTGAGGAACATGATGGATACAAATGGATTAATATAAAGGATATAGGAGTAGTTGGAGGGTTTACAAGAGAAGCTTTCGTAGAACGAATGAAATCATGGGATTGGAACTCAGTAATGGATGATAGTATAACATTTAGGAATGAACTTCTGTAGTAATAATTCAATATATAAAATATATACTAAATGTCAATTTACTCCTATTTATGGTATAATAGCTAATTACCAAGTCTACTCTAATAATTTAGAAATGTAAGGAGGATATTGATATGATAGTTAGAAAGGCAACTACTGATGATTTATCTATAATTAAAAAATTATATTGGTTATTGGATACAGACGCAATATACTATCAACCAGATCATTTTATGCTTTCTGAAAGACCAGATGATTTTATCTTAGATAAAATTAATAATGAAAAAACAGATTTTTTACTTGGCGAAATTGATGACGAAACAATCGGATTTATTCTTATAATTGAAAAAGAAACACCAAATATAAGCTGTCTAAAGAAAGAACGTTATGCTTATATTTTTGATTTTGTTATTGCAGAAGAATACCGTAGTAAAGGTTATGGAGCTTTATTAATGCAATTCTCTAAGGAATGGGGAAGAGAAAGGAACTTAGATTCTTTAAAATTATCTGTTTTTCCAGACAATTATAGAGGTATAGAGTTTTATAAAAAACAAGGACTAATAACAACTATGCACACAATGAAATGTTCATTATAAATTTACAGTTATATAAAAGTATTATTCAGGATATAAGAGTTTAAAGAAGAACTTATTTACGAGATATGGAGAAATATTTATGAAAACTTTAATTATTAATGGTTCTCCAAGAAAAAATGGGGATACAGTTGCGTTAATTATTACAATTCTTTTTTGTTTCAAGGCGGATTCGTAATGACAATAAATTTAATTTGACAAAAAAGAATGGTGCATTGATTCTTGTAGGTGGTGGAGATACCAACGATCTGAGTAAGGCACTAGATACAGCAAATACATTATTCAAGCATTTAGGAGTAAAGTCTATTGGAAATGTTTTTTCGTTGCAAACTGATAGTGTGTGTGGGCTAAAAGGAACAAGAGCGAAAGATGATATTGAAGCACTTAAAACTGCTCGTGAACTTGCAAATCAATTAAGCAAAATGAGTAAAAAATAGAATTTATTTACTAAAGCACTGATTAGTACATAACATAGCCTAAGTCCGTTATGAGGATTTAGGCTATATCTTATATAATATCATATGCAAGTACAAATTATTAAATATGCTGATACAAATGGATACATCAGCGATATAATTTAATAATAGCGTTTCATGGACTGTCTAAAATATAATCATATTAATGTATCTGGTGTTTATCTATTCTTATCCAAAATATCTATTGAGTAATCCTTTAAATGCCATACCATGTCTAGCTTCGTCTTTACACATTTCATGAACTGTATCATGAATAGCATCATAACCTAATTTTTTAGCTTTTGTAGCTATTTCTTTCTTACCAGCACAAGCGCCATGCTCAGCGTCAACTCTCATTTTAAGGTTAGTTTTAGTATCATCAGTTACAACTTCACCTAATAATTCAGCAAACTTAGCAGCATGTTCTGCTTCTTCCCAAGCAATACGTTTGTAAGCTTCAGCAACTTCAGGATAACCTTCTCTATCTGCTTGTCTTGCCATTGCAAGGTACATACCAACTTCAGTACATTCTCCTGTAAAATTCATTTTAAGTCCTTCTAGAATCTCAGGATCAACATCTTTAGCAACACCAATTCTATGTTCATCTGCCCAAGTCATTTCTGTATCTGTTTGTTCTACAAATTTACTAGCTGGTGCATTACATTGAGGACATTTTTCTGGTGCACTATCTCCTTCGTGAACATAACCACATATTGTACAAATAAATTTTTTCATAATAACATTTCCTCCTTGAATTTTAATATTTATATTTAATAATTATTGTTATTGGATAATTATTATCTGATGTAAATATTATAACATAATCTCATAGGATGTCAATAAAAAACTAAAAAATAATTTGAATAAATTTTTTGACCTTGGATAATATAATATTGTGAGTATTAACTATTCACAAATGCTTGTAAGTGAATATTTACCGTTTTACATCATAATTTTTGACAATAAAGTCTTAAATGAAAGGTGTGGTTAGGGTGAAAGGACATTTATAAGTAATATATGATAAAGACTAGTAGCCGATAGGTTACTAGTCTTTTGACATTTGGAATGATAAAATTGAATTAGTAAGGTTATGTTAAATAAATAGAAAATTATTATGATTATATAAGAAAAATTTGGTATAATATAATGTAAAATAAACTTATTATATAACAGTATGAAAAAGACAACTTATATATAGCTATAAAACAGGACATGTGTCGTTTATTAGCTAGTATCAATGTTATATAATTAAATTAAAGTAGGTAAAACATTACTGAACAAACATATTAAATAGTTAGAAAATTTTTATTATACAATTAAGGAGGTTTTTGTTATGATTGACAGAATAATATGGATAATTTTAGACAGCGTAGGTATGGGTGAATTGCCAGATGCAGACAAATTTGGTGACGTAGGGAGTAATACCATAGGTAATATTGCAAAAGAGTTGAAATTGGATCTACCTAATATGAGGAAACTTGGTTTGGCTAACATAGAAGGAATGGTCAATTTAGAGAAAGTTAAAAATCCAGAAGGTGTTTACGGTAGAATAGGTGAAATATCTAACGGAAAAGATACTACTATCGGTCATTGGGAAATGGTAGGAATATATTCTCCTATAGCATTTCCAACTTATCCTGATGGATTTCCAAAAGAAATAACTGATAGGTTTGAAGAATATGTTGGCAAGAAAATATTAGGTAATAAACCTGCATCAGGAACTGCTATTCTAGAAGAGTTAGGAAAAGAACATATGGAAACAGGTAGACCTATAGTCTATACTTCAGCAGACAGTGTTTTCCAAATTGCAGCACATGAAGAAATAATACCACTAGATAAACTGTATGATATGTGTAGGGAAGCTAGAAAAATATTATCTAATGAACATGCAGTAGCAAGAGTTATTGCAAGACCATTTTTAGGAGAACCGGGATCATTTTATAGAACTGCTAACAGAAGAGATTTCTCATTAGTACCACCAAAAGATACTTTATTGGATATCTTGAAAGAAAATGGTAAAGATGTTATTGGTGTTGGAAAAATAGAAGACATTTTTTCTGGAAAAGGCATAACAGAAGCTATTCATACAAAAGACAATATGGATGGAGTAGACAAGACTATCGAATATATGAACAAAGATAATAAAGGATTGATATTCACTAATTTAGTAGAATTTGATTCTAAATGGGGACATAGAAATAATGTTAAGGGATATGCACAAGGTTTAGAAGATTTTGATGCTAGATTACCAGAGATTATTAAAAATATGAAAGATACAGATGTACTTATGATAAATGCGGATCATGGTTGTGATCCTACAACACCAAGTACAGATCATTCAAGAGAATATGTACCTTTCTTAGCTTATGGAAAAGAACTCAAGAACAATATGGACTTAAAGACTCGTAAGACATTTTCTGATATTGGGCAAACAATAGCGCAGATATTGGGAGTTGAACAACTTGAAATAGGAGAAAGTTTTTTGGATGATATTAAAGGAAAGTAACTAATTTACATTTAGTAAACAATAATTGTCTTCATAGAAGGGTGATGTTATCATGAGAATGTATGATTTAATAGAAAAAAAGAAATTAGGTATGGTACTTTCAAATGATGAAATAAATTACTTTATTAAAGATTATACTGAAGGAATGATACCTGACTACCAAGTTTCTGCATTATTGATGGCGATATATTTTATGGGAATGAATGAGGAAGAGACTTTGGCATTAACATTAGCTATGGCTAAGAGTGGTGATATGTTAGATTTATCTAAGATAAATGGAATAAAAGTTGATAAACACAGCACGGGTGGTGTAGGAGACAAAACTACTTTAGTTATAGCACCAATGGTAGCGGCATTAGGAATTCCAGTAGCTAAGATGTCTGGTAGAGGTCTAGGTCATACAGGAGGAACAATCGATAAACTAGAATCATTTGACGGATTTAGTACAAAAGTAGATAAAGAGATATTTATAAAAAATGTAAATAACATAAAAATTGCTATAGCAGGTCAAACTGCTAATCTAGCACCAGCTGATAAGAAACTATATGCTCTTAGAGATGTAACTGCAACAGTCGATAATATATCTTTGATTGCAAGTAGCATAATGAGTAAAAAGATTGCATCTGGTTCTAATGCTATCGTACTTGATGTAAAGACAGGTAGCGGTGCATTCATGAAGAAAGAAGAAGATTCTTTTAAACTTGCTGAAGAAATGGTGAAAATCGGTAATGGGCTTGATAGAGACACAACTGCTATAATATCTGATATGGATCAACCATTAGGAAACGCAGTTGGTAATAGTCTGGAAGTTATTGAAGCCATAGAAACATTAAAAGGAAATGGACCAGAAGATTTAATGGATTTATGTTTAACTCTAGGAAGCCATATGGTAAAAGCTGCTGGAAAAGCTGAGACAGCGGAGGAAGGTAGAAAATTACTAGAAGAGACAATAGTCAAAGGTACTGCTTTAGAAAAATTGAAAGAACTAGTAGATGCCCAAGGAGGAAATAAACTATTTGTTGATGACACAGATATGTTCCGAAAAACAAAAATAATTCAACCAGTTAAAACAAATGATAGTGGATATATTAGTCATATTGAAGCTGACGAAATAGGAATTGCCTCAATGATTCTTGGTGGTGGACGTGAAACAAAAGATAGTATTATCGATTTTAGCGTTGGTATAGTTATTGATAAAAAGGTTGGTGCAAAAGTATCAAAAGGTGATGTATTAGCTTATATACATGGAAACGATCAAGAAAAGATTAAAATAGCTGAAGAAAAAGTTTTATCAGCTTATGAGTTTACAGAAGAAAAACCAAAAGAGAGGAAGTTTATTAAGGGAATAATTACCAAACATGGAATAATTACCATCTAGAATAAAGGTATAAATTTCTTCTAAAAGCTTACTCTAATAGTAAGATAATTAAACTATAGCAGTTTTTTAGGAATTATTATTATGAGTATAAGGAGTGAGCAATAAATGAAGAAAAGTTTAGTATGTTATTTACTTTCTCTAGTTTTATTATTAAGCTGTTCTTTTAATGTAATGGTTTTTGCTGAGGATGAACCAGCAACTGATAACAAATTAGAGATAACAGCTAAATCAGCAATATTAATAGAACCAACAACAGGAAAAATATTATATGAAAAAAATGCCCATGAAAAATTAAGACCAGCAAGTATAACAAAAATAATGACACTACTATTAATGTATGAAGCTCTAGAAAATGGTAAAATAGGATGGGAAGATGAAGTAGTTGTAAGTGAGCATGCTTCAAGCTTTGGCGGTTCCACAGTATTTCTGGAAACTAATGAAGTTCAGCCTGTAAAAGAATTGGCAAAAGGAATTGCAGTAGCTTCTGGTAATGATGCGGCTGTAGCTATGGCAGAGTATGTAGCTGGAACAGAAGGCGAATTTGTTAATATGATGAATGCTAAAGCTAAGGAATTAGGTATGAATGATACTAATTTCGCTAATGCATGTGGACTTGATGCTGATGGACATTTAACTAGTGCTTATGATGTTGCAGTTATGTCAAAAGAGTTAATAACAAAATATCCTCAAGTATACGATTTGACCAATATTTGGATGGATACAATAAAACACCAAAGAAAAGATGGTGAAGAAATCAGTGAATTGACAAGTACTAATAAATTGTTGAAAATGTATGAATATGCAACAGGATTAAAGACAGGTTCAACAAGTCTTGCTAAGTATTGTCTTTCAGGAACTGCTAATAAAGATGGTTTAGATTTAATAGCTGTAGTTATGGCAACTCCTGACCATAAAAAACGTTTTTCAGAAGTCAGAGAAATGTTAAATTATGGTTTTGCTAATTGTAAAATGTTCAAAGATACAATTAAAGATAAAGCACTTTCCAATATTCCAGTTAAGAAAGGTACATTAGAAAATATAGATTGTGTTGGTGCTAAAGATTTTAATTGCGTACTTGATAGTAAAGAACAACAAGAAGTGACTAATGAAATACAAGTACCAGAATTCGTTGAAGCACCTATAGCAAAAGGTGATAAAGTAGGGGAAATCATATATAGATGTGGTGATAAAGAAGTAGGAAGAGTTGATTTACTAGCAAAGGATGAAGTACCCAAAGCTACATTAGGATTTTATGTAGGTAAGATTTTTGGAATGTTCTTTCGCTAAGATTTTGGATTTATTTAAATGTATATAATTTATAGCTGTTTCAATATATTTTATCTATGTTAATACTAGATATTAACTTGATAATGAATTACGAAACAGCTATTTTTTTACTTTTTAATGACTTCAATTAATCTTGTTTCATTAAGCTTTATTGAACTTTCTAGATGCAAGGATTCATTAATTTTCACATTATTAACACTAATCCTCATATTTCCTTTGCTTTTAAGAAATTCTAGATCTTCTTTATCTAGTTCTATAGGAGATCCCATATTCAGCCATTCAGTAAAGATGCATCCGTTTTCTTCATTTAATAGATAAGTCCTGATCTTATATTCTCCTTTACATAATTTTAGATTAAGGTACACAATAGTTGAGATGCTACTAGCTGTTTGTTTCGAAAAAGAATTATAACTTATGGTATCAGTACTGTAATTAAACATATTACCGATTTCTTTATCATAGTAATACAATAGAATATAGTATCTGTCATGATTTTTTACAACTATGTAATAATCACCTCTGTCTATAATGTCACCTTTTATTTTATTCAATAGAAAGTATGTGTTGAAGATTGGTTTTTTTAATCCGTTAAAAGTTAATAAGCTGTCCTTTCCATTGAACATTTTGGAATTAGTCATAGGGTCAATAAGAGATACTATGAGATTTGCATTTTTATAAGTATCAAAATAATGATGTATGAAATAACTTGATATAAAACAAGTGTCATATAACTCATTAGTATTTCTGCTTTGATGGATATATGTATTTATATGTTTGTTTTTTAACCATTCAACTATATCATTGATAGTTTGAGTATTTTTCCAATAGAATTTATCGTTGATTTCAATAGTTACAAATTCAAGTTGGGAGAAGTCATAATTATTGACTATATTATCTGAAGTAAAATATTTATTAAGATTTATCAAGATACCTAATTGGAGTTGCTCATATGTACTAACGATTTTTTTTATGACATTGTTATAGAGATTAACAAATTTATCATAATAAGAAGATTTGCAACTGATTTCAAATTTCCAATTACAGACGTTGTAAATGCTGTATTTTTCGATACAATGATTAATGAATTTGATAACTATAGTATGCCACTGTTTTACAGTATAATATTTTTCATTGTACGATAATTTTATAAAAGGTTTAACGTTTATGCTCATTAGAAATTCAAGTATAATGTCAATATTAAACCAGTTAAGGCTTTTATCATCATTGAATATATTCATTTTCTTATCTAAAACATCTTCAAATCTTATATAATCAATCTTCATGTCTTTTGTAATATTTGTAAGGTTTTCTTTTAAGATAGTATTCATGTAATTGTTAGAAAAATTTATATGAAGTATGTTTTCTTTATTATAAATATGTGATGATTTATTAAGCATATTAATGTTTAGGTAATATACCTGGTTCAGATTTCCAGATAAGAAATCTTTTGCCAGAAGTTGCATATAATTATGCAAAATAGCTCTACTATTAATTGTACATGAAGTATTTTTTTTCTTTGGAGAAATATCAGAAAGATATTTTTTCCTGAATGAACTGGGAGTTTCTTTATATGTTTCTTTAAATATTTTAGTATAAGCTTTAACGCTTGAGAAACCATGTTCTAGTGCAATGTCTATAATCATCTTGTTAGTATTGAGTAAATCGTTCATAGATTTATTAAGCCTAAAAAGGTTTAGATATTTATTAAAACCAATTCCAACTCTATTTTTAAAAAATTTAGAAAGGTAGTGTATACTTATATATTCTTGATCTGCAATATGTGATAAAGTAAGTTTTTTGTTATAATTTTTATTTATGTTTTCAATTATAGAAATTAAACGTTGTTGTGAACGGTCATTGTGATTTCTATCATCAACTATGGCTTTTTTGAAATTTCTAAGTAGTAGTTCAACTAAAGCTAAAGACTGTTTTAGGAGTTTTATCTGATATGTATTTTCTTTATTTAATCTATACCACATCATAATGACTAGATTTTCTTTTATTGTATTGTATGTATTGGCGTCTTTGTTAAGCATAGTGGAGTTCATATGAAAAATGATTTCGGTAAATCCTTGATAATATTTCTGATAGAAGTAAGGGTCAAGTTGAAATACAAGAATTATTATGTCTTCTTCAAGAGGTGTTATTTCATGCATTTCATAACTATTTATTAAAATGATATTATCTTGATGAACTATGTAACTGATATCTCTTATCTTAACTCTTATAGTACCTTTTAATACAAATAAAATTTCAATTTCCTTGTGCCAATTCATAGGATAGACTAGTTTGCTTTCATGTAAAAAAATACTGAATGGGAGATTGCCACTATGCTTTATAATTTCAAATTTAGTATTCATAAATAATACCCTCTTTTTAAAATATATTAGATTACTATATGACTAATTTTTATGAACTGTATGACATATATAATTTATTAACAAAAGTTCAAAATTGATACCATTGATAAATTAGTTAAAATGTGATTGTTGTTGATAAAATCAACATATATTAAGGTTTTCTTAATATAATAATTTTACCTTAATCTTATCTTTGTTTCAATAAAATGTCAATAAATTAAGTACAAAAAAAGTATGTTGTAAGGTGTAAAAATTGTTATTATGTTTTATGCCTTTAAAACCTGACAAAAAAAGGTTGCTATTTTACCAAAAGGAGCACCGAGAAAAATATTTAATGGTGTTAATCTATAGACATGAAATATGAAAGGAAGTGGTATCAATATGGAAAGTAAATTCAGGATTTTAGTAATAAATCCAGGTTCTACTTCAACTAAAATAGCGATATATGACAATGAAGAGCAATTGTTTGAAGAAACATTACGGCATTCTACTAAGGAACTTGAAGTATTTGATACAATACTAGAACAGTATACATTTCGTAAAGAAGCAATAATTAAGGCTTTACAGCAAAGAAATATTGAATTATCTAGTCTAAGTGGTATTGTAGGTAGAGGAGGTATTCTGGAGCCGATAGAAGGTGGTACATATATTCTAGAAGATAATTTAGTTAATGCATTAAGGGACTGGGCTATCAAAAAAGGTCATGCATGCAATTTAGCTGGTCTTATTGCTAATGATTTAGTAAAAGAATTAGGTATTAATGCATATATGGTTGACCCCCCATGTGTTGATGAATTAGCAGATGTTGCAAGAATTACCGGGCTTGAAGGTACTACAAGAACTAGTATGTTTCATGCTCTGAATCAAAAAGCAGTGGCAAGGAGAGCAGCTAAAAAACTAGGAAAAAGATATGAGGATTGTAATTTTATTATTGCTCATGTAGGTGGAGGTATATCTGTTGGGGCACATAAGAATGGACGAGTAATCGATGTCAATAATGCTCTAGATGGTGATGGTCCTTTTTCTCCAGAAAGAGCAGGTGAAATTCCTACAAGTGAGTTAGTGGAGTTATGTTTTTCTGGTGAATATACAAAACAACAAATCAAAAAAATGTTAACCGGAAAAGGTGGTATCGTTAGTTATCTTGGAATTAATGATATGAGGATTGTTGAAGATATGATGGATAAAGGTGATAAAAAAGCATCTATTATATATGATGCTATGGTTTATCAGGTAGCAAAAGCTATAGGAGCAATGTCTACAGTGTTGATGGGAGAATATGACCAAATAATATTAACTGGTGGAATTGCTTATTCAAAATTGTTCAGTAAAAAATTAAAAGAAAGAGTTGATTTTTTAGGTGACTTCGTTGTATTTCCAGGAGAAGATGAATTAATAGCGTTAGCAGAAGGCGGCCTTCGCATACTTAGGAACGAAGAAAAAGCAAAAATTTATCAATAAACTATTGTATATATATTATAATTTATGTAAAATTATAAAATCCACTATTATAAAAAGGAATGATCAGATGGTTTGCAAATTTGAAGATATTATTAAATTAGCTAAAACAAAAGAACCTAAGGTTCTTTCGGTTGCAGTAGCTCAAGATATAGATGTATTGAATTCAATAAAGATAGCTGTTAATGAGGGAATAATTAAACCGATTTTAATAGGTGATAGAGATCAGATTATTGAAATAAGTGGTCAAATAGATTTTGATGTCAGCAATATTGAAATCGTTAATGTTCTAGATAAAATTGAAGCTTGTAATGCGGCAGTTAAAAAAGTAACTGATGGTGAAGCTGATATGGTGATGAAAGGTATCGTTGATACAGCGATTATCTTAAAAGCTGTATTGAACAAAGAAGCTAATCTTAGAACTGGAAGAGTACTTAGCCATGTAGGAGTTATGGATATACCGACATACGATAGACTGTTGCTTGTATCCGATGCAGCGATGAATATTGTTCCAGATTTAATGACTAAAAAGCAGATAATTGATAATTCGGTTATTGTTGCTAGAAGTATTGGTATTAACGAACCTAAGGTAGCGATATTGTGTGCTAAAGAAAAGGTCAATCCTAAAATGCAAGCTACTGTAGATGCAAAGGAATTACAAGATATGAATCAAAGAGGTGAAATAAAAAATTGTATAGTTGGCGGACCATTAGCTCTAGATAATGCAGTATCACTGGAAGCCGCAAAGCATAAAAAAATAGATAATCCTGTTGCTGGTAATGCAGATGTATTAATAGTACCTTCTATTGATGCAGGTAATGTTCTATACAAATCTATAGTTTTTTTAGCAAATGCTAAAGCTGCAGGTGTTATTGTAGGTGCTAAAGTACCTATTGTAGTTACCTCTAGGGCGGATACAGAGATATCTAAGATTAATTCAATAGCTCTAGCAATGTTAATGTCACAAGATAATTAAGCAATTTAGTAATAAGAAAAGTAAAGCTATAATACAAATCTAACTTCCAAAAGAATTGTTTTTTATATGTAAAAGTATAAAGAACAATTCTTTTATATTATGTAAATTCTTTTTTTGCATATGGTACCTTTAGAGAACTATAACTTTATTGCTTATATTTCTACAATTCAATAGTAATTACTACAAATATCAAATAAATTCTATTAAAAAACCAAGAAAATATCTGAATATTAAGGAATAATGTGAATAATATTATTTGATTATTATATTATTTATTGGTATTGTTAACGCTTTTTGTATATAGTGGATAGATATGTTGGACAAACTATATCTTTTAATGTAAAAATATGTAGGTATAAATTACTATAAATGGTAAAAAAATGAATTATGTTCATATTCTGTAAATTAGTACTTAATACCTAAAAAATGCTTTTTTAATTGATTGATAGGTGGTATAATAAAATTGTTATAATTTTGTGGTTATATAAATTATATAATCAGCATAAAATATTCGTAATATGATAATTCATAATATGATTTCATTATATTGATTAGAGACAATTCTAAAGAGTACTATGACGACTATTATTAAAAAACTTAAAAAATTCATACTAATTATTTGCTAGAACAAAAAAAATTTGGAGGAGAGCAAGAATGAGGAAGTATAAGATTTTTAAGCGACTGCTTATTGTTTTTTTGACTGTAGCGGTTACAATTTCAGGAATTCCAATTAATTCTTATGCAGATTATTTAGAACCTGAGCAAATCCAAGTAACTGATACTACTCAAGCAGTTGCACAAAAGACAAAAGAAAACAATTCAGATGATAGTATAAAAAATGAAAAGGGGGATAAGAAGAATCAAGTAGATGAAAACATTAGTAAAGATGTAGTCAATAATGATGTAATAAATGAAAAAGATATAAAGCCAAAGGATACCAGTAATAAAAATCTAGATGCTAACATTTCTGATAATATCAATAAAGAAGACTCCAATGATATATATGAGGATAATATACATATAGGAGAAAATGATAAAATTGATAAGCAGACAGAAAATGTTAACCAAGATGATAATATGAATTGTGGAAGTGATGATAATACTGAAAGCGATAATGCTGTACAAGAAAAAGATATAAAAGATGATGCTGAAGAGGAAAATATCAACGATAGTGATGATAAAGGAAGTAATAACAGAACTGTAAAAATAGATGACAATACAGATGAAAGTACAGATGGTAATAAGCATCAATCAAATAATGAAGATAGTGATGTAAATGATTCTGAAAATATAGATGAGAATACAACTACAAATAGAAGCGATGATAATAGTAATATTGATGAAGAAAGTGACGATAATAACAACAATAGTGACAATGAAAATCTTGATATAGATGAAAATATAGAAAATCAAGAAGATGTTCACAAGGATATTGATGAAGAGGAATTATCTGATGATGTTGAGGAAATTACTGATATTGATTTAACTGATTCTAGCAATTTACTTTCCGATACTATGGTAGAAGAGATGTCGGTTGTTATTAATAATGTGGCTGGAAGAAGTTCTATTAGTGTATATATTGATTCAATGATGATTGATGAGTTAGAAGGGTCAACTCAAAAGGTAATTAAACGTCCTGTAGATACAGAAATTACTTTAGTTGCTATAGATTATGATGGTGCTGATCCAACACATATATTTAATTGTTGGTATATTCAAACACGCTCGGATGAAAATTTATTCATACCAGAAGATACTATTACTTTTAAGATTCAAGATTATAAGGCTGTAACACCATGGCATAGTGAAGAATTTGAACCTAAAGTAGAATCAAGAATTGAAATAGATGGTGAAACAGAAATAGAAATTCCACTACAAGATAGTGTAACCAGTGAATATACTGCAATAATTTATGATCAAAATGATGAAGAGATGGAAGATTCATCTGTTACATGGTCAATCAATGAGTCTATAGATGGAGTAGAAGTAGATGAGAAAACAGGTGTTTTGACAGTAAATGATGAAGCCAATGCTGGTAGTTTTACATTAACAGGTGAAACTAATAATGGAGTAGAAGGTAACTTATTAATAAATCTTTTTTCTCATGAGACAATAGCTCCACCTGATGTAATTGCAGATGATGATAATAACAGTATTAATGGTAATGATGCAGATAGAGAAAATATGGAGTATTCATTAAATGATAACAATGGTTGGATACCATATAATCCTAGTTATCCACCTGATTTATCAGGAGATGTAACTATTGAACTAAGGTTTGTTGGTACTGAAACAGAATCACCAAGTGATTCAACAATTCTTGAATTTCATTATAATTACGAAGAAAATTTTAATGAAGATAAAGAAGAATACCCAGATATAGTTAGTGATAAAAGAGGATACTTAAGTGTTAAACATTATAATATTTCTAATCAACCAGAAGTTGATATAGATGATAGATATAAGATGTTTGGTAGCGAAAGATATGATGGTTTCATTATGCAAACCCCTAGAAAATCTTTTGGGAATGATTATTTCAATATGTATGATGAAAGTGAAGAAGGATCATTATATTTTGAAGCTGATTACGATGACTCACATGAACCATTTAACAAGGCAATTGCAATGTGGGGTTATTTTGTTCCAGAAAAAACGGGATATTATCAATTATATGCTTATAGTGATGATGGGATTTACGGTTCGGTAACAATTGATAGTAATGAAAATATTTTTGTTGATGAATGGGATTATCAATCTCCTAAGACAAGAGGTAATGATGATTCTTATTATTTGCAAGAAGGTAAAATATATCCTATTTATATGGATTTCTTTGAAAATAGGGTAGATTCTGCTGCTTTTAAATTACAAATGTCTTTTGACGAAAATCAAATTGAAGATGTTCCAGGATCGTATTTATATCCAAGTACAAATGATTTATCATATATTGAAGAAATACCTGTATATGGTATAAATGTTGAACCAGAAACTCAGATAATTAATTTGAATGAGATTGACAGCATTAGTTTGAGTGCAACAATAACTCCTGAAAATGCTACAAATAAAAATATTAACTGGTCTTCCAGTGATGAGAATATTGCTAATGTAGACACTAACGGTATTGTAACACTTAATGAAATTGGAACTGTAACGATAACAGCAACAACTGAAGATGGAAGTTATGAGGATAGCTGTGTATTAACTGTTGTTTCAGAACAACCAGGAAATCCAGATGATTATTTTTATGCTAGTGACAACAAAGGAACTCTAGTTAAATATTATCCATATAGGACTACTGATAAGACAGAAGTAGTTAAAAAGAACATAGGTGTTTATAGAGATATAGCGACATTACCAGATGGTTCTCTAGTAGGAATAACAGAAAATGGATATCTATATAAAAACATTGAACTTGGAAAACATGATAGAAAAAATATTACGCCATATCATTATAATTGGTATGATGATGACGAGGGTGATGACGACGATGATGATGATCGTATAGGATATTTCTATGATGTTAATGCTTTAACTTGTGGACCTGACGGGGACTTGTATTATGTAAAAGAGTATAATGGAAGAATTAAAAGATATGATATATATAATGATAGGATTCATGATGTGATTAATACGAGGTTGAATTCTAGAGGAGATATTGTTTTTCTAGATAGTGATACAATATATTATACAGCGTATAGTAGGCATAATTCATATTTGGTTAGAGTTGACTTGAATACACATCAGATTGAAAAAATCTCTACGTTACAAGAAGCGCCATATGGAATTACTGCTTTAAATAATAAATTGTTTGTTACTTATGCTAACGGCAATAGAAGTTATGTTGATGTATATGATGCTGATGGAAATAAATTAAATTCTCAATCAGAACAGATAACTAATTTAAAACAAGTATATGGTGCTGCACAAGGTATAGAAAAACATGAAAATTCATTAGAATTGATAGGACCTTATGATTATGATTATTTCTATCTTAATGACAAAAACGGAAGAATTATTAAGTATTACCCAGAAACGAATACTATAGAAGAAGTTTCTAATAGTTGGGAAATATATCTTGATATAGCCAACAAAGATAATGAGCTTGTAGGAGTCAAAGATGGAGGCCTTTATAAGAATATAACTACTGATCCTGTTTTAATTAAGCAAGTAACTAATAATACAATTAATTCACTTACTTATAACAATGGATTGTATTATTTTATAGAGGGTTCGATTCTATATGCATATGATCCAGTAAAAAATAATTATATAAGTATTGTAGATGTAGGCTATGAATCAAAAGGAGATTTAGTTGCTCTTAATGGAGATATGTATTTCCTAGGTAACGTTGGGTTTAATAGGACAAAACTTATGAAGATAGACTTTAATAATAATTATAAAGTTACTACAATCAAACAATATTTTACAAGGATGATGGCTATTGCGGTTGCTAATGATACATTATTCGTGAGTTATGATAATAGAGTTGCAAAAGTAAATCTGCCAAATGGTAATTTATATGATGAATTTAAAATTTGGTCATTAAATGAAATATTTGGTGCTGCACAAGGTGGTTATTCAACATCAATAATAACAAGTATAACTATAAATGGACCTAATACTGTAAATGTGCCACCTGAAAATTTAAGTCCTGAAGTATTACTTTATGAGGCAATAATTAAAGATCAACATGGTAATATAATTGACGAAAAGGCAAAATGGTCTCTAAAACAACAAGTAGATGGGGTAACCATTGATTCAGAAACAGGAGCATTAAGTATAACAAATCAAGCAAATAGCGGTAGAATTATAATAATAGCTAAGTGCGGTACATTAGAAAGAGAAAAAGAAATAGTAATAAATAGAGATGAATCTCAGGTAACAAATATCATTATTGATGGTGCTGACATTATAAATGTACCAACCCAAGAAAATAGTCCAAAAATGACTGATTATAATGCAGTGATAAAAGATCAGTATGGAAATGTAATTAGCCAGGATGTAAGTTGGTCATTAAAGATACCAGTAAGTGGAGTAAGTATAAATTCTACAACAGGGTTATTGGAAGCAACTAACCAGGCAGATGCAGGAACAGTTACAGTAGTAGCATCTAGCAATGGAATGCATGAAGAAAAAATCGTAACAATAGAAAAAGTAGAACCAGAAGTAACAAATATAACAATAAATGGTGAAAGTATAATAGATGTACCAACCCAAGAAAATAGTCCAGAAACAACTGATTATAATGCAGTGATAAAAGACCAGTACGGAAATGTAATTAATCAGGATGTAAGTTGGGCATTAAAGATACCAGTAACAGGAGTAAGTATAAATTCGATAACAGGGTTACTGGAAGTAACTAACCAAGCAAAAGCGGGAACAGTTGTAGTAGTGGCAACTAGCGATGGACTGCAACAAGAAAAACAAGTAACAATAGAAAAAACAGATCCAGAAGTAACAAATATTATCATAGATGGAGCTAGCAGTATAAATGTACCAACCCAAGAAAATAGTCCAGAAACAACTGATTATAATGCAGTAATAAAAGATCAGTACGGAAATGTGATGGATGAAAATATAAGTTGGTCATTAAAAACGCCAGCAAATGGAGTAAGTATAAATTTAGAGACTGGAGTATTACAAATAACCAACCAGGCAAATGCAGGAATAGTTATAGTAATGGCATCTAGTAATGGAATGACTGAAGAAAAAACAGTAACAATAGAAAAAACAGAGCCAGAAGTAACAAATATAATAATTAATGGTGAAAGTATAATAGATGTACCAACCCAAGAAAATAGTCCGAAAACAACTGATTATAATGCAGTAATAAAAGACCAATACGGAAATGTAATTAGTCAGGATATAAGTTGGTCATTAAAAGCATCAGCAAATGGAATAAGTATAAATCCAGAGACTGGTGTATTACAAGTAACTAACCAAGCGGATGCAGGAATAGTTGTAGTAATGGCTTCTAGCGGTGGAATGCAGGAAGAAAAAACCGTAACAATAGAAAAAGCAGAATCAGAAGTAACAAATATAACAATAAATGGTGAAAGTATAATAGATGTACCAACCCAAGAAAATAGTCCAGAAACAACAGATTATAATGCAGTAATAAAAGATCAGTACGGAAATGTAATTAGTCAGGATGTAAGTTGGTCATTAAAGACACCAGTAAATGGAGTAAGTATAAATCCAATAACAGGGTTACTGGAAGTAACTAACCAAGTGGATGCAGGAACCGTTGTAGTAGTGGCTTCTAGTAATGGAGTGCAGGAAGAAAAAAACGTAACAATAAAAAAATTAGAACCAGAAGTAACAAATATTATCATAGATGGAGCTAGCAGTATAAATGTACCAACCAAAAAGAATAGTCCAGAAACAACTGATTATAATGCAGTAATAAAAGATCAGTACGGAAATGTGATGGATGAAAATATAAGTTGGTCATTAAAAGCACCAGTACCAGGAGTAAGTATAAATCCTATAACAGGGTTATTGGAAGTAACCAACCAAGCAGATGCAGGAACCGTTGTAGTAGTGGCATTTAGCGATGGAATGCAGGAAGAAAAAAACGTAACAATAGATAAAGCAGAACCAGAAGTAACATATATAACAATTAATGGTGAAAGTACAATAGATGTACCAACCCAAAAGAATAGTCCAGAAACAACTGATTATAATGCAGTAATAAAAGATCAGTATGGAAATGTAATGGATAAAGATGTAAGTTGGTCATTAAAGATACCAGTAACAGGAGTAAGTATAAATTCGATACCAGGGTTACTGGAAGTAACTAACCAAGCGGATGCAGGAACACTAGTAGTAGTGGCTTCTAGTAATGGAATGACTGAAGAAAAAACAGTAACGATAGAAAAAGCAGAATCAGAAGTAACAAATATCATTATAGATGGAGCTAGCAGTATAAATGTGCCAACCCAAAAGAATAGTCCAGAAACAACAGATTATAATGCAGTAATAAAAGATCAGTATGGAAATGTACTGAATAAAGATGTAAGTTGGTCGTTAAAAACACCAGCAAATGGAAT
>NZ_BRLB01000029.1 GCF_027923465.1 Vallitalea longa | reverse complement strand
TTATATATAAGTACAAAAAATGTTATAATCTTTAACATGAAATAATTTAATCTAGACATTAATTTATTAATGACAGAAGAAAGATAGGGTTAATGATTTATGAAACATAATATAATTATAGCAGAATTTGAGAGTAGAGATTTAGAAGAAATATTGGATTTATTTTATAATACCATTCATTCAGTCAATGCTAGAGATTATTCCAAAAACCAGTTGGATGCATGGGGTATAGCTAATCCCGATAGAGACAGATGGTTATTGGGATTAAGTCGAAACAAGACATATGTAGCTAAGCTAAATAATATCATAGTAGGTTTTGGAGATTTGAATAGCCAATATTATATTGACAGATTGTATACTCATAAAGATTATCAAAACATAGGTATTGGTACTAGTATAGTTGAGATGTTAGAAGAAGATGCAATACAGTTAGGGTATAGGAAAGTATATACGGAAGCCAGTATTACGGCTAAAGCTTTCTTTTTAAGTAAAGGATATACTGTAGTGACACGTCAGAATAAACATCATAATGGAGAGGTATTTATTAATTATATAATGGAGAAGAAATTAGTATAGATGGGAAAATATAAAGGATGTAGGTGTAATGTAGTCAGGGTATAAGTGTTAATAATCACTTGTCTTACCCTAAGAAGCGGTCGGTCTGCGTGATTATTAACACTTATACCCTTCGGTGAAACAAACTTGAGTTTCTTGGGATATTAACTATGTGCTAAAAGGGTTTTTGGGCAACATACTTAGAAATAATTATTTTAGCATCGTTGTGCTCCTGTAAAAAAGTGACTGGAAATTTAGCAGTTATCTCACCGTAAATAGCACGTCTGACAACTGCTCTGTGCCAATCTCTAAACATGTATAATCTTATTTTCCTTGAACTAAGTATTTCTTTCATACCTAAAGTTATACACCATTTAGGTAATACGGAAATAGCACCACCCAAGGCTCCCGCAGCATTTATAGTTCTAGTTTCTCTTGAAATCTTTAAAATTCTAGTGCCTATATTTCTAAATTCTTGATCTATTACATTTTCACTTTCTTCAGGAGGTTCATTGAATGCAATATGTCCGTTGATTCCTACTCCTCCAAAGCAAATATCAACTCCTCCCAGTTCCGTCATTTTTTCATGAATCTCATTTTCTTTACTTGGTTCGGGGAAAAATCTATGGTCTTCAGGAATATTTAATTCTTCATCTATTTTTCCATATAGTTCTCTATACATGAATCCTTTAAAACTAAGAGGGTTGTCAGTATCAATCATAGTCATGTTGGCATTAAGATACTCATCCATGTTGAAAATGTATACGTTACTTAGGTCAAGACGATATTTGTTTACAAGTCTTGCAAATCTTTTATACTGACCTACTGGTCCGACTGGGCATATGAATACGGTTTTTTTCCCTTTTTCATTATTATATTTTATGGTATCAAACATTGTCCATGCCATATCATGATAGACATCGTCTTCTGTATCCATTATTTCTAATGGAATTTTACTGTTTTCTCCTAGCTTTTCTTCTCCTATTTTGTAATAATCCTTCATTGTACTTCCTCCTATTTATATAATATGATTATTATTACTTATGATTTAACGTTTAATCTTTAGTAAAGAAGATAATAATTAATCAAATGTATTTTTAAATACTAAAGCTGCCGGTGAAACTCCGCTTAATATATCTTCGTCTTTTCTATAGGCAAATCTAGTATCATCTCCCATAAGATTAAACAATTGCTCTTTAGTGTGTTCTTTAACTCTTTCCATTACATCTTCTCTATATTTAAAAAATTCTCCAGAACATATTATTATTTCAGGATTAAGTATGTTTATTAAATTCGCTATACCAATCCCTAGAGTTTGTTCTGCTTTATCAAGTATATTACTACATAAATTATCCTTATTAGAAGCACATTTATTTATCAGTTCAAATGTGATTTTCCTATAATCTTCACAGATATAGTCCCTAATTTCGCTGCTCATACCTTTGCTCAGTTCATCTTTAACATTCATACATATAGCTTCCGTACCACAATAAGCTTCTAAACATCCCTTTTTTCCACATGTACATGTTCTTCCATTTTTATCAATCTTTTGGTGTCCAATCTCTCCTGCTACACTATTTTTGCCTCTAAGAATATTCCCTTCTACAATGATTCCGCTTCCAACGCCATGATTACACATTATATAGATAATATTTTTATATCCTCTACCAAAACCATACCAGTATTCACCTAATACACGAATATTAGCATTATTATCTATATACACTGGTATAGATAGTTTATCCTCTAGATATTTTTTCAGATGAATCTCTTTAGGTATTGAATTCAAACTATAATCTATAAGTTTTCCAGTATTATAATCCACAGTACATGGAACACTAATCCCTATTCCTAATATTAACTGTTTATTTATCTTTGACTGTATAACAAGTTTCTCAATTACATTTTTAACATCTTTCATGAATTCATTATCATCTTTAATATATTTTATACTCTCTTCTTTTCTTGTAATTATGTTTCTATTAATATCAAGGACAGCTCCTTTAATACTTGTCCTTTCTATATCTATCCCTACACAATAAAAAGCTTTGGGATTGATCTTTAATAGTATAGGTTTTCTTCCAATGTTTGCATTAGTGACATATGAATCAGCGACTTCAATCAATAAATTATTTTTGACTAATTCATCAGTAATTCTAGATACCGTAGGTTTTGATAATAATGTATTATTACATATATCAGTCCTAGATACTAGCTCATTTATTCTTACATAGTTAAGTAGAATCATTTTATTTCCAGATAGATTTTTATTATTTATCATATACATTTATTTTCATCCTTTATTTCATTATGAAACTATTATTTTATAAATTCTATTAATATGGTTTTTTCTGCAATTTAATATGTTTTACTACATTCAAATTATCATAATTCATTTAATATGTCAAGGAATTAGTTTCATATTGAAACAAATTGCAAGAACAAAGAGGACTACGCCTCATAAAAGATATCAAGGAAATAGGAAGTAGAACTTTCCTAATTTAATAAAAAGCTCACAATCTATTCGTGAGCCTTTCTCGTATAACTATATGTTTCACTAATTTTTATAGTCAAACTCCTTTTTTATGTCGGCAGAACATCATCCACATATTCACATTCAAATCTCTGTCTAATATTTACTTATAATAATATTTATTTACATAATCTATACTTTAATTCTGAATTTTTGACATTTCTAAATAAATATTAATTATTTTTTTCTCTATAATCTTTTGCAGAAATCCCTGTATATTTCTTAAAATTATAAGAAAAATATTTATAATCGCTATATCCAACTTTTTCAGCCACTTCATATATTTTAAGTAATGGATCTTTTAATAAATTTTTAGCTTTATGTATACGTAATTCATTTAACCAATCGATAAAATTTTTATTAGTTTCTTCTTTAAAAATTTTGCTAAAATAATTCGGAGATATTAAAACAAACTCTGCGACTTGAGCTAGAGTTATATTTCTATCATAATTGGCATAAACATAATCTATTGCTACTTTAACTATTTTTTTATATTTATTTATATTAGAATCCTTATTATCATAAAAAACTACTGAATTTTTACCTAAGAAAGTTAAATTATCCAAAACGTATTTTGCATTTTTATAGGAATCACTTATCTCATGAATATTATTACATATTGTCCCAACACCAATACAAAATTTTTCTTCTATACTTTTAGAAAGGTTATCTTTTAAATTCTCATAGAATTGAATATATGCATTTTTAAGTTCTTTATTATTTACCAAAATACATGCCAAAAAATTATAATGTGTGTAGCATATAAATCCTTTAAAATTATATATTTGTAGAATGTCCCTTATTAAATTACCAATATCTTTTTGTTTCTTAGTAAGATATCTTTGGCCCTTAGCAACCTCCATATCCATTTTAACTATGAATACACAATAACTTTCACCTTCTAAATCCAATCCAATAAATTTTGCTTGTTCTAATATATCATTAGAACTACTATAATTGGGTATTAATATATCTTTTAGAATTTTTGATTTAATATCATCCTTGTAACATTCTATCAATTTATCTTTTTTATTAATAATTTCTTTTTTTTCCTTATGTTTTATAATTTCACCTTTTAACTTAATTACAAGTTTTATTAATTCCTCCACATTAACAGGTTTCAATAAATAATCACATGCATTAGTTTTTAAGATTTGCTGTGCATATTCAAATTCATTATAACCACTTAATATTATTATCTTTATATCACTATACTTTTTTGTTATTTCTTTTGACAGATCAATACCATCCATAATAGGCATTTTTATATCAGTAACTATTATATCAGGTTCTAATTTCTCAATCTTTACTAAAGCTTCCTTCCCATTAGCTGCCTCCCCAACAATAACAATTCCATAAGATTCCCAATCAATAGTTATAGTAAATCCTTTTCTAATTAACGGTTCATCGTCTACAATCATCATTTTTATCATATTCTTCGCCCTCTTTTATGTATGGTTGTTTTACTATAGCTGTTGTACCTACATTTATCATACTTTTAAATGATAAACCATATTCATCTCCAAAATATAATTTTATCCTATCATTTACATTTTTTATTCCAAAACCTTTACTAGTTTCAGTATCAGAAATCAAAAGATCATTAATATATTTTTCGTTAATACCTACTCCATTATCTATAATTTCATAAATCAAGTTATCCTTTTCTCTTTTAATTACTATATTTATTTTACCTTTTTGTGGTAACGAGCTAATACCATGATAAATTGCATTCTCAACAAGAGGCTGTATAATCAATTTAACAACTTTACATTCCTTAACTTCATCTTCAACATGAATTACAAAATCTACGAGTGTCTCATACTTTTGTTTTTGTAAAAAAATGTAATTATTCAAATGTTCAATTTCATTTTTCACACTAGTGAACTGACTTCCATTATTAAGACTTAACCTAAAAAGTTTAGATAGTGCTTGTATTAATGCAGAAGTTTCAAATGCAGATTCTATACGAGCTACCCAGTGTATAGTATCCAAAGTATTATACAGAAAATGAGGATTAATCTGTGCCTGAAGAGCCTTTAATTCCGATTCTTTTTGTTTGATTTTAACCAAATACACTTGATTCATCAACTGATTCAGTCTATTTGACATTTTATTAAAACTTTTAAATAGCATAGCTATCTCATCATTACCTTTAACATCTATGCTAACAAAATTTTCATTTTCAATATGTTTCATAAGTACTCTAATCTGCTTTAGCGGTGTCAGAAACTTTTTATAAAAAAATATTACTATCATGATGCATATTATGAAACTAACTATAATACCTATACGTATAACTTTTTGAATTATTTGTAGATCATCTAAAATTTCTTTTATTGGAACTAGACTTATAAGGGTCCAATTCATTGGTTGAATTCTACTATAAGCCAAAAGATATTCTTTATTCTTCCACTCCACTCTATAAAATCCATCTTTATTAATATTAATATCCTCTTTTAATAATTCACTAGGTATCTCATCAAATAAAATATCTGAATCATTAGATGATATAACAATATCGCTATCATTGAATATATAAAATTCGCTGTTCTCATTAACAGTAGACTCATTATAAACTTTAGCTAATTTTTTTTGGTCAATATCAAGTTTTAATATTCCCAGTGTGTTTTCTATATTATTAATATCATTTATTGATCTTATTAAAGAAACTCTATGTATCTTATTGTTCAAATCATCATAAGTATTTATTGACCAAAATGACTTACCTTTTAAATTTAATGCTGTAGTCATATTACTTTCATTTATAAAACGACTTTTCCCAGTTGTATCTATTTCTATACCATTAAATCCTTGTAAAGTTGCAGATTCAATGTATTCATTAGTATATATTAAATAAGATAGTAATGCTTCCGATTTTAATATATAAGCTTGTTTATTCATATCTACATCATCTTTTGACATCATCAAATAATTTCGTAACGAATCATGCTGAATTAATTGTAGAGAAGTATAGTTAATAGAATTCAATATTTTTTCTACATCACTTGTTATATTTTTAACAGTACTTAAATTAGAATATTTAGCATGGTTTTCTATTACCTTTGAAGATTTAGTATATGAAATCGATCCAATAATAATGATTGGTATTACAATTAAACAAAATGAAAATATTAGTAATTTAAATTTTATACTGCAAAATTTCTTCAATTCCATAACCCCTTTGTGTTTGAATAAATTATATCTTGCACTGTTTTTATTGTCAAGCAACTGTATGTAGTAATTTTTGTATACATTTCCTTTAATTATTACATAAAAAGCTCTAAAATAGTAAAAAATTATTATATTCATTTCAAATATTATTGTAGCCTAGTATAAACACCTAATAAATATATTATAAAAAAAGATTTTTTAGTGAAAATAAGATGTTTTTGTAGATATACCCCCTTGATATATAATCATTAAATAGTACTATAAATATAGTCACTTATTACTTATTAGTTAATTTTATTCAAATGATAGGTATGGACAACTATAAAACTTAATTGGGAGGCAATTATGAAACTTAAAAAATTTGGTAGTATTTTAATTGTTATGCTTATGTTAGCTACTTTAATGGTAGGCTGTGGAAAAAAGGATGAGGTAGATAAGCCAGAAGATAATACATCAAAACAAGATACCGATTCTTCTGAAAGCAAAGAAACGGTAACACTTTCTTTTATACATAACTTGGATCCAGAAGTAGAAGCGGGTGGAGCTGCTGCATTACGTAATGCTATTGAAGAATTAAAAGTATCTCATCCAGAAATTATTATTAAAGAAGAAGTTTTATCTCATGATGGATACGATAAAAAAATTAAAGCTTTAGCCGCTGGTAATGAAATGCCAGACTTATTTCAAGTAAAAGGTTCTATGGTTGATACATTTATTTCAAATGGAATAATCTCTGATATTAATGCTGACCTTGATGCTGATCCTGAATGGAAAGATGGATTTTTAACAGGTTCTTTCGCAGCATTCACTAGAGATAGTAAAATCTATGCTGTTCCTCAATCATCCAAAAGTACATCAGTAGTATTTTACAATGAATCAATCTTTAATGAAGTTGGTATAAAAGAATTTCCTAAAACATGGGATGAATTTACATCAGCTATCAAAGCTTTAAAAGACGCTGGATATACTCCTATCTCTTTAGGTAACAAAGGAAAATGGGTAGCAGAATCTTGTATTTTAAGTACATTAGGTGATAGATTCACAGGTGTTGAATGGTTTGAAAGTATTAAAAATCATGATGGTGCTAAATTCACTGATCCTGAATTTGTATCTGCATTAACAACATTTCAAGAATTAGCAAAAATGGGAGCTTTTAATACTGATATGAACAGTATTGATAATATGCAGCAAAAAACTCCATATTATAATGGAAAAGCTGCAATGTTTATTGAAGGTGCTTGGGCTATAAGCAGCATAGAAACGGACGCACCAGAAGAAATCAAAAACTCAACTAAATTAACAATTCTTCCTACAGTAAATGATGGTAAGGGCGAAGCTATGGCTATGTCAGGTGGAGCAAGCTGGGCATTTGATTTGAATGCTAACTTAACAGGTGCAAAAAGAGAAGCTGCTATTACAGTTCTAAAAGCATTATCTAACGAAACTTATGGTGCCATCTTAGCTGAAAACAACAGTAATCCAGCTGTAAAAGCAGGCCCATATGACGAAAGTAAACTTACTCGTTTATTTAAAGAATATAATGCTCTAGTTGATAATTGCATATATACACCAGTATATGATGCTCAATTATCCACTTCTGTAATTGAAGTTATGAACAGTGGTATTCAAGAATTATTAATTGATATGACTACACCAGAAGAACTTGCTAAGAAAATTCAAACAGAGTATGAAAAAGAATCAAACTAATAGTTATTCTAATCAGCTTTGAAAAATATTATTGCAAGGAAACTTGCAATAATATTTTTTTAATAATTCGAAAGAGAGGTTTAGCATGAGTAGTAATGGCGTAAAAGTTAAGAAAAAAGACATCTTTCTCTTATTACTTCCAGGAATTCTTATATTTACATTTGTTATCATTCTTCCTCTATTTTACTCCGTACGATATAGCTTCTTTGAATGGAGCGGCGGACTAAATATGAAATTTATAGGTTTAGAAAATTACAAAGAACTTATACACGATAAAGATTTTTGGAGTTCATTTTTTAACAATATAACAATAGTTACACTTTGTATTATAGGACAAGTAGGTATTTCTCTATTATTAGCAGGTTTACTATCCTCCAAATTAATAAAATTTAGTGAATTACATAGAACACTAGCTTTTATACCAGTTGTTCTTTCAGCAGTTGTTATTGGATTCTTATGGAGTATGATCTATAGTAAAGATTTAGGTTTACTCAATTGGTTATTAACAAAATTAGGTTTAGGAAACTTAATCAAACCATGGCTGGATGATCCCAAGATTGTAATGAAATCAGTAAGTATACCACTTATATGGCAATATATTGGATACTATTTAGTAATCTTTATGGCAGCTATCCAAAGTATTCCAAAATCAATATTAGAGGTTGCTGAAATCGATGGTGCTGTAGGATTTAAAAAACTCAGATATGTAACATTCCCACTTATTAAAAGTACAATATCTGTTGCTATAATGCTTTGTATTTCCGGTAATATGAAAGTATTTGATCATATCTATGTTATGACTGGTGGAGGACCAGGAAAAAGTTCAACAGTTATGGCACAATATGCTTATTCAACATCATTCGACCAATTTAAACTTGGATATGGTAGTTCAATATCTGTAGGTATTCTAGTAATAAGTTTAACGCTTGTTATGATTAGTAGAAAATTGTTAGGAGGAAAATCAAATGACTAAACCATCGAAAAAAATATTAGCAGCACTAGCCAATCTAGTAGTCATTATATATACAATATCATGTGTTTTTCCTGTACTTTGGATTTTCTATTCTTCATTGAAAACACAAAAAGAATTTAATTTGAATATAGTATCATTACCTTCTAATTTAAACTTTACAAATTACATAGAAGCAATAAAAACTAGTCATCTAGATAAATTCTTTTTAAACAGTGTTTTTAATAGTATGATAACAGTAACTCTAGTAGTAATAATAGGTTTTATGACTGGATATTGTCTATCAAGATTCAAATTCAGAGGAAGAGGTTTTGTTTATACATTATTTTTAGCTGGTATGCTAATCCCAGTTCATAGTTTGCTTATTCCAATTTTTATACAATTTAAGAACTTAGGAATGTTAAACAATAGATTAACTCTTATTTTACCTTATGTAGCATTTGGACTTCCGATTTCTATATTTCTATTCGAAAGTTTTATTGTATCAGTTCCAGGAGAAATGGATGAAGCTGCATCATTAGATGGACTCAATATATTCGGTATTATGTTTAGAATTATATTACCACTATGTAAACCTGTTATGTCGACAGTTGTTATACTTAGTTTTCTATCTTCTTGGAATGAGTTTCCTTTTGCACTAACATTAATAAGAGATGATAAATTCAAAACCATTCCAGTAGGACTTGCTAACTTTAGCGGAGCATTTTCAACTAATTATACGCAATTAATGGCAGCATTGGTAATTGCAGTATTACCTGTAATTCTAATATACTTAATCTTTAACAAAAAAGTAGTACAAGGTATGACTGCTGGAGCAGTAAAAGGATAATAGTAAGGGAGATTTAATTATGGAAATTATAACACTTAACGGTAACTGGAAAATGAAAGAATCACATGAAAATACTTGGTTAAATGCAGTAGTTCCAGGCTCTGTATACCTTGATCTTCTTAACAACGGTAAAATTGATGATCCTTTTTACAGAGATAATGAATATAAAATACGAGATTTATCTTACAACGATTATGAATACACAAGAGAATTTAATATTAGTAATGAAATCCTGAAAGAAGAAAACATCTTATTATGTTGTAATGGCATTGATACAATTGCAGATATATATATTAATGACAAGCTTGTAAAGCAAACTATTAATATGCATTGTACATATGAAATTGATATAAAAGAATATATTAATAAAGGTAGTAATACTATTAGAATATATATTCATTCTCCTCTTAAATATACCGAAGCAAAACACGCAGAAATGGAAATCTCTAGGACACCTCATGGTTCTTTACCTGGGATATCATATCTAAGAAAAGCTCATTGTATGTTTGGATGGGATTGGGGTCCTCAATTACCTGACATGGGTATTTGGCGAGATATATTCATAAAAACATATAGCAAAGGCTGTATTGATGATGTCTTTATTACTCAAGACCACAAAGATAACATAGTAAGTGTAAATATAAATGTTAAAAAGAAGCAAATCAAAACATCTTCTACAATAAAAGTTAATATAAAATACCAAGACAAAATTATTGCAAGTGATACAGTATTATCAAACAATGAGTATGAAAAATTAACTTTGAATATTGATGACCCTAAAATATGGTGGCCAACAGGATATGGAAAGCAACCTTTATACTCAGTAGAAATTCATTTAGAAAATAATAAACAAATACTAGATTCAAAAAGACTAAGAATTGGACTTAGAACAATTACTGTTAGTGAAAAACCTGATGAATACGGTAAAGAATTTGCTATCACAGTTAATGGAGTATCTATATTTGCAATGGGTGCTAATTATATTCCTGAAGACAATATCCTAGGTAGATGTAACAAAGAACGCACTAAAAAATTACTTAAAGATTGTGTTAGAGCAAATCATAACTGTATAAGAGTATGGGGCGGAGGAATTTATCCCAATGATTACTTTTTTGATTTATGTGATGAATTAGGAATTATTGTATGGCATGACCTTATGTATGCATGTATGACTTATAGTATGCATAAAGAATTCGAAGAGAATATCAAAGAAGAAACAATACAAAATATTAAAAGAATCAGACACCATGCTTGTCTAGGATTATGGTGCGGAAATAACGAAATTGAATGGGGTTGGTCTGGTAAAGATTGGTTTGATAATGTTCCTCCAAAACTAAGAGTAGATTATATTAAGCAATTTGCTATTATGTTGCCTGAAATTACGAAAGAAACTGATAGCAATACATTTTATTGGAGTTCTTCACCATCTTCTGGATTAGAACCAGAAGATGCTAACAGCGAAAAAGTTGGAGATATGCATTATTGGGATGTATGGCATTACACGAAACCTTTTACGGCTTATAGAGACACTTACCCAAGATTTATGTCTGAATTTGGCTTACAGTCTTTCCCTTCAATGAAAACTGTTAAGACTTTTACCGAAGAAGAAGACAGAAACATCTTCTCATATGTAATGGAATCACATCAAAAGAATAATGGATGTAATGCTAAAATATTACATTATATAGCTGAAAATTATAAGTATCCAAAAGATTTAGATTCACTCTTATATGCTTCTCAGATAATTCAAGCTGAAGGTATCAAATATGGTGTAGAACATTGGAGAAGAAATAGAGGCAGGTGCATGGGTTCTATTTATTGGCAATTAAATGACTGCTGGCCTGTAGCCTCATGGTCAAGCGTAGATTATTATGGTAGATGGAAAGCATTACATTATTTTAGCAAAAATTTCTACTCACCTGTTCTACTATCAGCATGTGAAGAAGGATTCAAAGTTTCATTGCATATAACTAATGACAGATTAGAAAGTTATGTAGGAAAAGTAAATTACTCCTTATACTCCAATGATAAAATCGTAGTATCTGACAGCTTTAATGTAAATGTTGATTCATTATCAGCTCAAAAGATATGTGAAATGGATTTTGAAAAATATATTGATACCAAAGATAAAGAGAGAAATACTTATCTTTATTATGAATTAGTTACTGATGGGAAAGTAGAAAAATACGGAACTATCTTATTCACAAAATATAAACATTTTAATATGAAAGACCCACAAATCAAAGTTGACATAACTGAAACTAATGAAGAATATAATTTAACATTTACTACTAATGCATTCGCAAAATATGTAGAAGTTGATTTTATAAATACTGACGTTGTTCTTAGTGATAATTATTTTGATCTAATTCCTAACAGGGAAAAAATTATTACAATATCAAAAGAGGACATAGATATAAACATTAATACTATGAAAAAAGAATTAGTAATTAGAAGTTTATATAATACATATATGTAAACATATAAACAAACAAATAAATTAAACACAGGAGGAAAAAATTATGAACGTATATGAAAATCTAAAGAAAATGAACATTGAATTACCTAAAGCTCCACCACTTGGAGGAGTATACACACCAGTTAAAAGAGTAGGTAACTTATTATTTACAGCAGGACAAGGTGCAACTAAAGATGGAATTCCTACAATTGCAGGAAAAGTAGGAAAAGATTTAACTATTGAACAAGGTAAAGAAGCTGCAAAAGGAGCATGTTTAAATATGTTAAGTTGTCTACATGCTTACACTGGTGACTTGAATAAAATTAAGAATGTAGTTAAAATTTTAGGTTTTGTAGCTAGTGCTGAAGGTTTTGCTGATCAGCCACAAGTTATGAATGGTGCATCACAGTTCCTTGTAGATGTATTTGGGGATAAAGGTCAACATGCTCGCTCTGCTATTGGAACAAACGAACTACCTGGTGGACTTGCAGTTGAAATAGAAGGAATCTTTGAAATAGAAGAATAATCGGAGGTATGAAAAATGAAAATAGATACTCCTAAAGTAATCATAGATTATGACATAATGAAAAATAACATACATAAGATGCAAGAGTTAGTTTCCAATAACTCTTGCTCATTACGTCCTCATATAAAAACTCATAAAATACCAGATATAGCAAAAATGCAAATCGAAGCTGGTGCAGTTGGAATATCTGTCGCAAAAATAGGAGAAGCAGAAGTAATGGCTGATGCTGGTATTGATGATATATTTATTGCTTATCCAATTATTGGTGAAGATAAAATCAAAAGACTACTTAAGTTAAATAAAAAAATTAGACTAATCGTTGGTACTGAAAGTATATATGCAATAAAACAACTTGATAAATACGCAAAAGAAGATAATCAAATTCTTGAACTAAGAGTAGAAATTGATACTGGAATGGGTAGGTCTGGTGTAGAATATCAAAAAGTTGAATCATTTTTTGATAATATAGCAGGTTTTTCTAATATAAATATTACTGGTATATTCACATTCAAAGGTCTAATCTATAATGGCGAAGTTACTAGAGATGCTAAGAACGCTGGATATGAAGAATCCAACATGATGGTAGATTTAGCAAATAGACTCAGAAAAAAAGGTTTTGATATAAAAGATATTAGTGTTGGCTCAACACCTACTGCAAAATATGCATGTATGGTAGAAGGTGTTACAGAAGTAAGACCTGGCACTTATGTATTTAATGATCAAATGCTTGTTAACCTTAATGTCTGCGAAGAAAAAGATTGCGCAGCAAGAGTATTGTCAACTATAGTAAGCAAGCAAAAATTTGGTAAAGCTATTATTGACGGTGGAAACAAAACATTCTCCACTGATGCATCTATGGATAAATTCCCATATTTTCTAAAAGGATATGGAAAAGTAGTCGGTTATGACAATATAACTTTATCTGGACTGTCTGAAGAACATGGAACGATATTAATAGATAACGATAACGGTGAACTATCTATAGGAGATACTATTTCAATTATCCCTAACCACGTATGTACAACCATTAATCTTCATAATGAATTAGCCTTTGTCAGTAACAATAATATTATTGATAAAAAAATGGTTTCAGCAAGAGGGATGGTGTACTAGTTGTACGATATATTAATAAAACACGGTACTATAGTAGATGGAACAGGAAACAAGAAATTCACTGGAGATATAGCAGTAAAAGATGGCAAAATAGTCAAAATTCAAGACTCCATAGATGCTCAGTCCAAAAAAATTATAGATGCAGAAAACAAAATTGTGTCCCCTGGATTTATAGATATACACAGCCACTCTGATTTACGTGCTGCAAGCTGTAACCTATGTGATATAAAAATCCAACAAGGAGTAACTACAGAGATATATGGAAATTGTGGCTTTTCCATTGCCCCTATTAACAATAAAACATTAAATTTACTAAACGAATATAGTTCCCCTTTTTTAGGAACATTCGATATACCTTTTACATGGAATAGTTACGATGAATATATTGATATGTTAAAAAACAAAAAATATATGCATAATATCGGAGGTTTAGTCGGTAATTCATCATTAAGGATAGCTTTAAAAGGATTTGATAAAGAAAACCTAACTAAAGAAGACATTAAAAAAATGAGAAGTTCTTTATTAGAAGCAATTAATTCCGGTGCCTTAGGTTTATCACTTGGATTAATGTATATGCCAGATACTCTTCATACTACCGATGAACTTGTCAATATTATATCTTGCTTAAAAAATTATAATACAGTTGTAACTGCTCATATTAGAGGTGAAGGTAACAGTCTAGTATCTTCAGTAAAAGAAATAATAGAAATAGGTAAAAAAACCGGCGTTCCCGTTAATATAAGTCATTTCAAATGTGCAGGGAAAAACAATTGGGGTACAGCGATTGATGAAGCAATTGATCTTATTGAAACAGCTAGAAGTAAAGGTCAAGATGTTACCTGTGATGTATATCCTTATACTGCTGGTTCCACAACGCTTAGCAGTGTAATGCCTCCGTGGGCTGTCGAAGGTGGTGTAGACCAATTTCTAAACCGCTTAAAAAACACTATTACACGAAATAAAATTAAAGACGAATTAGCAAAAGATACATCTGATTGGGATAATCTTGTATATTCTACTGGATGGAATTCAGTAGTAATTGTTGACGTTAATACCCCAAAAAATAAATACTGTATTGGAAAAAGTATAGAAGAAATTGCAAAAATACGTGGTGAAGAACCAGACGAATGTGCCATTAACTTATTAATAGAAGAAAATGGTAAAGTTTCTATGGTATTCTTCCATATGAGTGAAGAAGATGTTAAAAAAATAATAAGCTTAGATTACTCATTTATAATATCAGATTCCATATATCTAAACGAAGGTAATCCCCACCCTAGATTATATGGTACTTACCCTAGACTATTTTCCAAATATGTCAGAGAAGAACCTATATTAACGATAGAAAAAGCAGTTCAGAAATGTACATATTTACCAGCTAAAAGAATTAATCTAAACGATAGAGGCTTGTTAAGAGAAGGTTATCAGGCTGATATTGTTATATTTGATATAAATAAAATCAAAGACAAAGCAACATACGAAAATCCAAGACAAAATTGTGAAGGCATAGATTATGTAATAGTAAATGGTATTACATCCCTAGAAAATGGTAAAGTATTAGATAACAAAAACGGAAAACTTTTATTATCAGAATATGCCCATACTACTATTTAATCTATATGTTGAGGGACTATCTCATAATACATTTTTATTTACAATGAATACCATAATAATAAACAAAATGTATTACGTAGTAAGCCCCTCTATAATAACCCACCTAATTCTTTATTTTTTTTATTATAATGCCCTAACTCCTTCTTCCCCAGTTCTGATTTTAATTACATTTTCAACAGGATATAAAAATATTTTTCCGTCTCCAATCTGTCCTGTTTTCAATACTTTCTTTGCCGTTGCAATGACATCATCAACCGGTACTTCGCAAACAACCATCTCTACTTTTACTTTCGGCAGTAGGTTAATAGTCAGTGGTACCCCTCTATATGTTTCAGTTATCCCCTTTTGCATACCACATCCTAGAACCTGTGTTACCGTCATACCTGTTATACCTATATCATGAAGAGCGTCTTTTAACTCTTCAAGTTTTGATGTTCTGGTAATTATCTCGATCTTAGTCATTTTATCCATATATATAATCCTCCCTTTTACTTATAAATATAGTTATCTTTCTCTATATCTCTAACTATAAATTTATGTAAGCCGAAATCCCATGCTCTATATTATCTAGACCATTGACTTCCGTATGTTCCCTAACTCTCAATCCTATTGTTACCTTAATCAGTCCAAATGTTATGAAAGCTAAAACTATAGAAGTTACACCACAGATTAATATCCCTATAATCTGCGAACCCAAAACACTAAATCCTCCACCATATAATAATCCTCCATCTGTAGAAAATATTCCAATGGCAATAGTACCAAAAGTTCCACATACCCCATGTACTGATATTGCACCTACCGGATCATCAATTTTTAGTTTCGTATCAACAAACTCCACTGCTAAAATCATTATTATCCCACTTAATATCCCTATAATAATTGAACCTACAAAAGAAACCTCATTAGCACCTGCTGTAATACCGACAAGTCCAGCCAATGCCCCATTAAGAGTTAAAGGCGCATCAGGATTCTTATACTTCAAACAACTGAATATCAAGCTTGATAATGTGGCTGCTGCTGCACTTAACAACGTAGTAACTGCACTATGTATAGTAACGGAAGATGTAATATCCAAAGTACTTCCTGGGTTAAAGCCAAACCATCCAAACCAAAGAATCAATACACCTAAAGCCCCCAGAGGTATATTATGTCCCGGTATAGCAACTGGTTTATTTTTCTTATATTTTCCTGTTCTAGGACCAACCATGTAAGCTCCAATCAAAGCACAAAATCCTCCGACAGCATGCACAGCTGTTCCCCCAGCAAAATCCCTAAACCCAAATCTTTCTGATAAAAATCCTCCACCCCATATCCAATGACCTATAAGTGGATATATTATTGTTGTAGCTACCAAACAAAAAATAATATAAGATGTAAATTTAGTTCTTTCCGCCATAGCTCCTGACACTATTGTTGCACATGTAGCAGCAAAAATAGCTTGGAAAAAGAAAAATGCATCAAATGATATACCATTCAATTTATCAGGTTTTCCTAATAACATAAACATATCTGTACCGATTATCCCTCCCACATCAGTACCATACATAATAGAATAACCTATCAAGAAATAACACATTACTCCTATAGCAACTGTAACAAAATTCTTCATAATAATGTTAACTGCATTCTTAGATTGGGTAAACCCAATTTCAACCATAGCAAAACCTGCATGCATAAGAAAAACAAAAACACTAGCAATCAGAACCCACATTGAGTTAATAATAAATGTCATGCTCATTATATATCAATCCTCTCATAATAATATAAAAATTGTTTAAAAGATTTCAAGGAATAATCATTATATTTTATATGAATACAAAAAAAAGTTCATACGTCATTATGACGCATGAACTCCATTGTCCACTCATTTATCTATTTTATATAGAGTAATCTATGTAGAATCCTCCCTTGAATTCATGTTGCAAATTATACACTATTATCAGTCTTGTGTCAATATATTTCCCTAAATATATTTGTTAAACAATTCAACCAATTGATTTTATTAATTATCTATCCTTCAAACTTTTATAAAAAGTACATATAGTTATTCTCACGTAAACTTATTTTTAAAGTAAAATGTAATAAAACCAACCATATATAACCAAAATACCCTCTCTTTTGATTAACTTAATATATCAAATTCTTCATCACGGGCTTGAATGGTATATATAGTTAGTTTTACGCAGACTGATCCTTGGAGTAAAGCGTAGTAAAACTAACTATATATACCTACGTACACTTCCCAGTTAACTAATTATATCTAACAATTTTTTTATAGAAAATAAATTTTTTCCATCCTTTCCAAAATGTTATGAAATCTTTACTTGATTATTTACCCAATAACGTATAAACTATATAGTTGGTATAATGAATCAAAAAACCCTTAAATGAAATATCATTTAATTTATATATATATTTTATTTATCAAAACATAAGACATTAAAATTAGAAAGCAGGGTATATACATGTCAGAACAAAAAATTATAAATATAGCAGTAATAGCCCACGTAGATGCAGGAAAATCAACTTTAGTAGATGCATTCCTAACACAAAGTGGCATATTTAGAGAAAATCAAGAGGTTGTTGACCAAGTAATGGATAGCAACGATTTAGAGCGTGAACGTGGAATAACTATTTACTCAAAAAACTGCTCTATAAATTATAACGGCTACAAAATAAATATTGTGGATACACCAGGTCACTCGGATTTCTCATCAGAAGTAGAAAGAATCATAAAAACAGTTGATTCAGTAATCCTTCTAGTAGATTCAAGCGAAGGACCTATGCCTCAAACAAGATTTGTACTTCAAAAATCACTTGAACATAATCTTAACCCAATACTATTCATCAATAAAATAGATAAAAAAGACCAACGAGCTGAAGAAGTTGTAGATATGACATTTGATTTATTCGCTGAATTAAATGCTAATGATGAACAACTGGATTTTCCAATAATATATGGAGTTGCTAGGGATGGTATATCTAAATATTCTATGGACGATGACTATACAGATCTTACACCTTTATTTGAAACAATAATAAAACATACAAAACCTTATCCAGATAAAAATAATGAACCATTACAAATGCAGATATCCGCATTAGCATACGATGATTATATTGGAAGACTAGGTATTGGTAGAATATCTAAAGGTACCATTAAAGAAGGACAACAAATAGCTATATGCAAAAGAGATGGAACAGAAGAAAAAGGTAAAATATCCAAATTATTTGCCTACGAAGGATTAAAACAAGTACCAAAAAAAGAATTAAGAAGTGGTGATATCGCTGTTATTGCAGGTGTTTCCAATATATCCATAGGCGAAACATATTGCGATGTAGATAATATAGAACCTATGGAATTAATTAAAATAGAAGAACCAACACTATCAATGAATTTCTTAGTAAACAATTCACCTTTTGCTGGACAATCTGGTAAATACGTTACTACAAGACATATAAAAGAAAGATTAGACAAAGAATTAGAAATAAATGTAGGTTTAAAAGTAGAAGAATTAGGCGGTATTGATGGATATAAAGTATCTGGTAGAGGAGAACTTCATCTTTCTATCCTTATTGAAAACATGAGAAGAGAAGGATATGAACTCAGCGTATCAAAACCCGAAGTTCTTATGCATCGAGAAGATGGAAAACTATTAGAACCAGTAGAAAGAGTAATTATTAACATCCCTGATGAATATTCAGGAACAGCTATTAGTAAACTTAATGTTAGAAAAGGTAGATTGGAAGCAATGGTTTCCGAAAACGGCTTCACACGTATGGAATTTATAGTTCCAACAAGAGGACTCCTTGGATTCAGAAGTGAACTTATTACTGATTCTAGAGGTGAAGGTACGATAATACGTTCATTTGAAGCTTATGAACCTCATAAAGGTGAAATACCTTCAAGAGGTAATGGAGTATTAGTATCTGGTGAAAAGGGTACAGCAATGCCTTATTCTCTTAATAACCTTTGTCAAAGAGGTACAATGATTATACATCCAACTACGGAAGTTTACGAAGGTATGATTATAGGTATCAACTCCAGAAAAGATGATATGACAGTTAATCCATGTAAAAACAAAAAATTAACCAATACCCGTTCTTCTGGAGCAGATGATGCAATTAAATTATCACCACCAAAAATATTTAGTCTTGAAGAGGCACTAGAGTTTATCAATAATGATGAACTAGTTGAAATAACTCCAGACAGTATAAGATTAAGAAAAAAATACCTTACAGAACAAGAAAGAACTAAATACAATAACAAAAATAGATAATAAAATACTCATAAAAAGGTAATAATAAATTCAAAAGCTACTATTCAATAGTAGCTTTTTTATTGTATAAATTTAAAAGAGACTATTTCTGCAAAAAATTACATCTCAATGTATAATTATAAAAAGCAAAAAATTACTAATACATCAATAATATATTTTTAGTATCTTTTTAAAAAAAAATAATATATTTTTGATTAATACACAAACTTAAAATAGATACAAACTTTTATAAATAAATTTAGATTTTTTATGACTTTTTTTAAGTGAATATACTAATATTTGACATAATGACCATAAAACTATCATAATTGTTTATACCTTTAAATATGTTAACAAAAACATTATAATTTACAAGATAAAACTTAGTTGACATTTGCAAAACGTAATATTATAATTATCATGGGGGAGATTTGAAAGTATTATTATAACCCTTAAATTACGATAATAAATTAATCACTGTGTGATAAATTTATATATATACTATTACAAAATTAATATACATGAAGGAGGAATACCTAATGGCAACAAAAAGAACATTTAATTGGGACGAAATCAAAAAAGAAAACCCTATTTTTTCACAAATCCGTACTACAATCGAATCACCATTCTATGGAAATAATGTAGTTAATGTTAATTCTCTTAAAGAAGCTTACAAATTAGCTGCTAATTCTCCAGGAACTATTGTAACAGATATTCCTGTATACAAACCAGGAAAACTTGGTCTTGACGAAGATGCAAAAGTTTTATTATTCAATGATGGAGCTGTAAAAGGACGTTGTGCAGCTGCAAGAAGAATTATTGGCGAACCTAATGTAGACCAAGAAGAATATGCTTCAAAAATCAGAGAAGCTGTTTACAATACAAGATATCGTAAATTATATCATGCTCAAGCTTATGTTGGTTTAGACGCAGACTTTATGGTAAAAGCTCATCTATTAATTCCAGAAGGCTTCGAGAACATAATGTATTCTTGGTTACTTAACTTCCAATACTTAAATGAAGAATATAATAACCTTTATGCACAATCAAAAAAACTTGATTCAGAAGGTGACCTTTTCATTTTCTCAGATCCAGAATGGACACATGACGAACATCCACTAGGACTTACTTTCTTTGATCCAACACATAACTGTGCTGCATTACTAGGTATGAGATACTTCGGAGAACATAAAAAAGGTACATTAACACTTGCATGGGGAACAGCTAACAGAAATGGATATGCTGCTTGCCATGGTGGACAAAAACGTTATAACTTAGAAAACGGTAAAAAATTCGTTGCTGGTGTATTTGGATTATCAGGTTCAGGAAAATCTACTATTACACATGCAAAACATAATAATAAATATGATATCACAGTACTTCATGATGATGCATTCATTATTTCTACAGAAAACAGTTCATCAGTAGCACTTGAGCCTTCATATTTTGATAAGACTGCCGATTATCCAATGGCAAATAGCGATAATAAATTCTTATTATCTGTTCAAAACAATGGTGTCACTATTGATAATGATGGAAAGATTGTTCTTGTAACAGAAGACATCAGAAATGGTAACGGACGTGCTGTTAAATCAAAATTATGGTCACCTAACCGTGAAAATAAATTTGAAGAACCAGTTAACGCTATTTTCTGGTTAATGAAAGATCCAACACTTCCACCAATCATGAAATTAGACGGTGCTTCTCTTGCTTCAGTAATGGGTGCTACTCTTGCAACTAAGAGAACATCAGCTGAAAGATTAGCAGAAGGTGTAGACCCTAACGCATTAGTTGTTGAACCATACGCTAACCCATTCAGAACTTACCCATTAGCAGATGATTACAAAAAATTCAAGAAATTATTCAGCGACAACCATGTAGATTGCTATATCTTAAATACTGGTTTCTTCATGGATAAGAAAGTTACTCCTGCAATTACATTAGGTTCATTAGAAGCTATTATTGAAGGTACTGCTAAGTTCAAACCATGGGCTCCATTCAGTGATATCGAAATCATGGAAATCGAAGGATTCGTTCCAGATATGAAAGATACTGAATATGTAAACCAATTAAAAGCTAGAATGGTTGACAGAGTTAACTTTGTTAAATCTACTGAAACTGATAAAGGCGGATTTAATAAATTACCAAAAGAAGCTCTAGAAGCTTTACAAGATATTGTTAAAGAATTAAATTAGATAATAATAATAAATTTCACCAATCATAAAACAATGCAATTCACCAATAAAAGGCTACCCAATTATGGGTAGCCTTTATATTCTTGCATTTTTATTTTTCATTTTCTGAAAATATTCATTTATCCCACCTATAGCTTTCAAAAAGCTATTCATCTCTTCATCATCCAACAGATTAATAATATCCTGAATCATATTTTTATGAAACATTTTGTGATGATTATAGACTTTAACCCCTAGATTTGATAAAGAAATCAATACTACCCTTCTATCCTTAGTACTTCTATTTCTATTAACATAACCTTTTTTAACTAAATTATTGATAGCAATCGTTAATGTACCAACAGTTATTTCTAAATCTTTGGCAACAGATGACATATTTCTGCCATTCCCCAATCCTATGGCTTCAATTATATGCATATCTGTAATGGAAATATTACTAAACTCATCTGTTATAAGCGCTTTTTCTTCAATTGTCATTATTTCATTGAACATATTGACTAGTAAATTATTTAAAGTTTCATAAGTATTTTCCATATCTCACCTAACCTTGTACCTTGATATAATCGAAGTATATAATAAATACCAAGTATTGTCAAACCTCTTGTCAAAACAGTTTACCAAAAATTAAATTTTAACTTGTTTTTTACATATAATAATTTTAATGTGTTGTTTTTTACAGAAAAATATTCATCTCATAATTAAAAAAAATTAAATATAAAATTAGTTAGTAAAATATTCCTAAGAAATTTTTATTGATTTTTAAATCTTTTTTACAACCTACTACGTTATTAATAAGGGTGAAAAAAATGCAAACTGACGAAAAGCTGATAAAAAACATAATATCTGGTGATGAAGAAGCATTAAATCTCTTAGTCAAAAAATATTACAATCTAGTATATGGTTTTGTATACAGAAAAATGGGGGACTATCATAAATCGTATGATATAACCCAAGAAATATTTATAAAAGTAATAAAATCAATTAAAAAATATAAACATAAAAAAAATTTCATTAACTGGTTACTAAAGATAGCTGTTAATCATTGTAATGATTATTACAGAAGCAGTAAGAATAAAGAAGATGTTTCAATAGATAATTTTTATGATATTACATCATCCAGTAACCCTTATGAAGAAGTACTTAACAAAACAGATAGTGAAATAATAAGAAAATTGGTTTTATCATTACCTGACTATCAAAGAGATGTAATTATACTTAGATTTTATAATGACCTAAAATTCAAAGAAATAGCTTTCATCACTAAATCCAGTGAATCAACTGCCAAATCAAGATATCGGCAGGGTATTAATAGACTAAAGCTATTGATAAAGGAGGAAGAACACTTTGAGTAACCAATTCAAAGACCCTTTAGATAATATCATAAAGGAATCAATAAATTCACCAATTACTTACCCCAGTGAATTAGAGATAGACAAAACTATTAACACATTAAAACAATATATGCCTAGCGAAGGATGTATAGAAAGTAATAAAAAAAACTTTGACTTATATAAGAAAATCAAAAAAGATTTATCAATGGTTAATGGATTTTACTGGTATTTTAACCTTGCATTATATGTTATAGGATTTATATTAACACTAACCTCTAAAAATCCTTATATCACTATAAGTTTTTATTCACCTATACCATTTATAATTATATTTTTTGAAGATATAAAAGGAAGAGATCCACAAATATTGGAAATGGAACTTGCATGCAAAAACACAGTCCAGACAATTATGTTAACCCGAATAACTATTACAGCCTTTTATAATTTACTTTTAATGTCCATCATATCAGCTATTATTTATTTTATAATACCTACTATTACATTATTCAATTTATTGATTACATGGTTAACTCCTATAATTCTTGTGAACAATATTACTCTTTTTATTATAAAAAGAATAAGAACAAGTTATATATTATCAAGCATAATACTTGTATGGATAGGGGTCATAGTATGGGTTATGAATACACCAAATGTCATTGAATCACTATATACTATTAACTATTCAATCTACATTGGGTTTATATTGATAGGAATTTTATTACTTGTATTTCAATTAAAAGCGTATATCAAAAAGAATTCAGAGAGGAGTATATTATTTGGAACTTAAAATTGAAGGAATAACAAAATTATATAAACATAACACAGCATTAAATAACTTCACCTGTGACTTGAATCCAGGAATATATGGACTAGTCGGTCCTAACGGAGCAGGTAAAACTACTTTACTCAGAATCCTAGCAACAATAATAAAACCTAGTAAAGGAAGAATCCTTATAAACGGCAAAGATATAACACTTAACGAAGATAACTATAGAGAAATAATTGGCTATCTTCCCCAGAAACTTGGTTTTTATAGAGATTATACCGTAACTAAATTCCTTAACTATATCGGATATTTGAAAGATGTAGACAAAAATGAAGCCACAGATAAAATAAATAATCTGTTAAACCTATTGAACCTTGACCAGTATAAAGATAAAAAAATCAAAACACTATCAGAAGGAATCAAACAACGTATAGGTATAGCACAAGCTTTACTTAATAACCCTAAAATACTAATATTTGATGAACCAACATTGAACTTAGACCCAAAAGAGAGAATAAATTTCAAAAATATAATTTCAAGATTATCTTCAGATAAGATTATCATAATATCAACACATATCATTAGTGATATTGAATATTTATCAAAAGAAATAATACTAATACAAAATGGAGAAAAAATAATACAGAATACTCCAGTTGAAATACTGAAAATTATAAAAGATACAGTATGGGAAGCAGATATAAAACCAAATTCCTTATTGGAATTGCAGAAAAACTTTTCTGTCACCGATATAAAAAACAATGGAGAAAATATAAAAGTTCGTATTATATCAGAAAAAAAACCTAATGTGGAATGTCATTTGACTAATCCTACTTTGGATGATTTATATATGTTTTATTTTGGATTGGAGGGGAATTAATTGAGTAAACTCATTAAAAGCGAATTGAGTAAGATTTTTCATAAGAAAATCATATATCTGGCGGCACTAATTTTTCTTATCCTTAACAGCATTAATATATATAATGCTTTTCAGGTATATGATTATGACTTATATACAATCCCTGAAGAAATACAGAAACCAATTTCACAAAAAATATATGATAACAATGTGAAATATATAGAAAGCGGATATAATTACTCTCAATTAGAAGACCAAGAAAAACAAATCATTAATACTAATACTGCTATTACAATGGCAAAAGGGAACCAAGATATATACACAGAACACATTAAACAATTAGAGGAATTAGAAACACTAAAAAATACAAATAAATCTTCGTTTGACTATAGAAATACGAAGCTTCAACATACCTTATTTGGAAAACTACCTAAACCTTATATATTTAATGAAAATGGTTATACTGAAATAATATATTACATTAATCAATATGGATTCGTTTATATCTGTATTCTGATATTATTAGGTATATCTACTATGATTACATCTGAATACAGCACTAACATGGATTCTATAATAAAGAGCAGTAAAAAAGGTAAAAAACAATTTATAACATCCAAAATTATTGCATCAACGATATTTACTTTCATAATAACTTTAGTTTTTAACCTTTTTAACAGTATCCCTTATTTCTTAGCATTGGATAGCTATGGATGGTCTATTCCTATACAGAATATAGGTAATTTCCTAATGTCCCCTTACTTATTGACAATAGGTTCGTATGTACTAGTACAATTTTTAACCCACCTTTTAGGTGCAATAATCTTTTCATTGATTGTACTACTTATATCTTCATTGTGTAGATCAATACTTGCGTCTATATCTATTTCAAGTGCTATATTAGCATTACCATTAGTTATTGAACAGTATACATATATCGATGGAAAAACTCCTGAAATTATTAACTTTTCTCTGACTAATATACTAAAAGCGGAACCTCTATTTAGAAACTATAAAACTTACAATATACTTGGACATCCAATATTATACCCCTATTTAGTGATAGGTATCTATATATTGCTTATTCCAATAATTATATATCTAATTTTTTACTTTTTCAGGAATAAACAAGTATATTAATCAAACAAAATTTAATTAGATTAATAGCTGACAATCACAACCATGAGGGGAGAAACACAATGATAATTAATCCATATAAAAATGGAATAGGAAAAATAAAATCTTACCTTGAAAAACATTTTCCACAAACTTTAGAAAAACACATACTACCAAGAAGTATATATATTTTTGACCGTTTATTTAATCATCAAAGTAAAAAATTAGCAAAAAAATATTTAGCAATGGATGAATATCCAATATTTAAAACAATTGAAGTAGAAACAATAAACAGATGTAATGGAAGCTGCGCATTCTGTCCCATAAATAAACATATTGATCCAAGGCCTTTTAAGATAATGGAAGAATCTCTTCTTTCTTCTATACTTAAGCAATTACAGGAGATTAATTACTCTGGAAGTTTTGGTTTGTATTCCAACAATGAACCTCTTCTGGACAAAAGGATCATAGACCTATTGAAACTCTCTAGAGAAGCTTTACCTAATGCAGAACTATTTTTATTTACTAATGGTTCATTATTAACTGTAGAAAAATTCAAAGAAATAAGAAAATATCTTAATAAGATTATTATCGATAATTATAACGATAAATTAGAAGTTAACGACACTATCGCAAAAGTCAACGAATATAACGAAAAAAATCCTTCTGATTGTAAAGTATATATATATTTAAGAAAAGAGAATGAAATACTCCTTAACCGAGGGGGGCTAGCCAAAAATCGTACCAAGAAGAAATTGAAATTGAAATCAGCGTGTATGTATCCATTTGAACAAGTCATAGTACGTCCTGACGGCAAAATGAGTTTATGCTGTAACGATGCAACTGGAAAAGTGACTATGGGAGACCTAACTAAAGAAAAGCTTGTAGATATATGGAAAGGTGAAAAATATAACAAACTAAGAAAACTAATGCTTACAGATAGAAATATCCATTTCATGTGTAGAAATTGCGATGTCGTAACACCGAAATTTGACTCAGGTTCAACTTTTCGTTTTAAAAACATAATCAAGATGCTATCTAAAAGCAATAGAAAAAACCTAAAAAAATAGCCTGAGTTATTATTTCTACGATAATCTCTAGTCTATAAATAATAATTATGTTTTTTAATAACACAATTAAATAATTATAACATAGTATTAATTATAATTATTTATTAGGTGATTGAATGAAATATACAATAAAAAAGGGTGATACATTAGCTAGAATAAGTTATCGTTTCAAAACTCCATTAAAAAGTATCATATACGCTAACAACATAACTTCTCCAGACACAATTAATGTAGGAGACACAATAATAATACCAGATGAACAAGATAATCCTTTTGCCATAGAAATAATAACTAAAAATAGGATATTAAAATTATTAAGTAACGATAAAGTTCTAAAAGAATATTCTGTGGCAGTTGGTAAACCTTCTACTCCAACTCCAAAAGGCTCTTGGACAATAATTAAAAAGGGATTATGGGGCGAACAATTCGGTGGCTATTTCATGCAACTAAGTGTGCCTTGGGGTATTTATGGAATACATGGCACCAATAAACCTTGGTCCATAGGAACAAGAGCCAGTAACGGCTGTATACGTATGTACTCCAATCAAGCTGCTGAAGTATACTCGATAATCCCTTTAAATACACCTGTATTAATATATTGAATCAAGTTCCAAAAATACGATAAGTTATAATAACAGATGCAATTATACCAGCTAAACTGACCAGAAGAGCACCGGTCAATGTATATCTGGTCTTCTTTATTTTTACTGTCATAAAATAAACAGATAAAGTATAGAAAACCGTCTCCGTGCACCCCATCATAATAGATGTCATCCTACCTATTAAAGAATCAGGACCATGAGTTTTGAACAGATCCAAAATAAGTCCTGTAGTAGCTGACGATGATATAGTCCTCATTAATGCTATTGGTACTAGCTCAGAAGGAAACTTCACTTTACTAGTTATTGGTGTAAGAATATCAGTAAGAAAATCTAAGAAACCTGAAGCTCTTAATATACCAACAGCCACCATGAGCCCAATTAAAGTAGGCATAATCTGCAAAACGATTTTGAAACCTTCTTTAGCTCCAATAATAAATACATCATATACCTTAACGTCCTTTAATAATCCATACCCTATAATAAGGACGAATACAAGTGGAATCATAAAATCAGAAATCATAAGCACAAATTTCATTTTCTCTTCACCTTCATCATTATTTTTGCGAATACAACTCCTACTATAGTTGAAACAATAGTAGCTAATATAGAAGGTCCTATAATTTCTGCAGGATTTTTAGAACCATACTGGGCACGATAAGCTAATATATTAACAGATATAAGCTGTACAGAAGATATATTAATGATTAAGAACGTACACATTGCCGTGCTTGCTGTACTTTTATCTTTATTAAGCTTCTGTAACTCTTCCATTGCTTTCAGACCTGGTGGTGTTGCCCCCCATCCAAGTCCCAGCATATTAGCTATGATATTAGTAGCAATATAGTTTTGTGCAGGATGATTGTCTGGAACTTTTGGAAATAGAAATCTTAGAATAGGTCTCATCTTTTTAGTAAGACCTTTAATCATTCCTGCTTTTTCCGCTATTTTCATTAGTCCAGTCCACATAGCTACTACTCCGACTAACATTATACATAAACTGACTGCTTCTTTTGATGACTCTATCGCAGCATTAGTCACATCACCCATTTTACCGTTAAAAGCACCAAATATAACACCTATCAATATCATAAATGCCCATAGATAATTAAGCATACTCTTTCTCCATATACAATCTTTTAACTATTTATATGCAAGAAAAGTATGCTTTATATCAATATGGATTAATATAAATTAATACCTTAATTTTCCATTTAATTATTCAATTAAATCAACCTAGTGCAAACTTTAATAAACATTTTCACTATTATATACTACAACTTCCTATAAAGATATATAATAAAACCTATCAAAAGAACTATTGAAGTCACTAATAAATTAATCTTAATTGAAAAATCCTGATTGACTAAACTAAACAAATAAAATCTCTTGGTATACTTCCCAAATGTAAACATATCTAGCATATAATAGATAAATGGCACAATATAACCTACTGTCCTTTGTTTTGATACATAGGCTGCAATCATCCCAATAGCACCTAAATAGAAAGCTGTTATAAAACTACCATTAACAATCTCTATGAAATTAAATTCTGCTCCAAATGCTCTTTCTAGCCCAAATACTCCTATCATCAATAAATACATTCCTAAAGCATAAGAAATAATTCTTGACAATACAACTATATGATGAGGAATATTCTTAAGATATGTAAATTCATATATATTATTTTCTTCTTCAAATCCTGGCAAATGAGTAAATAACAATATACCTAAAGGCGTTAGAAGAAACTCTCCAATATCTATTGGTGAAAAATTAAGAGAATGCAGTACATTTATAGAGAATATAATAAGAAAAGCATAAATAACACTAAACACTATAATATTCTTAGGAAGAGTTTTTATATTAAAATAAGATATCCTCATTGTATTTTTAATTTTTTCCACATATGTTACCTCTTTTCTTACTAAATATCCACATTGAAATTACTAATAATATTATTGAAACAACAAGTATAACCAATCTATTGACCATTATATTAGAAGCTACCTGTTCATATTCAGATAAACCTGTTACACTATTGTACCTGATTATATATTTAGTAATATTGTATTGGTTATTACAAAATGACATACTGTAATACCAATAAATAAACTGTATTATTACTGGTACAATACCATTATCAAATATTATCTGTAATAAATACGCTAATGAAGTGACAAGCATTATAGTTGGTAGTATCCATGTAAATGAGTACTTGAAGAAAGCTAAATAATCGATATTATCATATGCTATAGAAAATTTATATGTAGTATACCCAGCCAATATTAAAACCACTATGAATATTAAAATTACATTACCAATATATTTACTTAACAAATATTTAACTGATGATATCTTTTTAGAATAAACAATCTCATAAGTTCTATGTTTTTTATCTCTTACTAATGTAAACCCAGCTATAAAAACAGCAAAGAACCCTACCGCTATACCTATATAATCTGCAAATAACCTAGCATATGACCCTGTGACTTTTTCTGTTTCCAAAATTTGTGTTTGATTTTCCATATACTCATTATTTCTAAGTTCTCTTTCACATAAATTTGTAATAATTTCATTTGTATAAATTGAATTGTTCCCAAGTTCTTTTCTCAATGTCTTAAGAATATTATTATACTCATCTTCATTGATTTCTTTTCTTTCTATCTCTTTTTTAAATGAAGATATCAATTCCATCTTTTTATTATCTAAATCAATGTACCTTATTATTGAAGAATTAGCCAATCCAACATAATAACCCTTTTCTTCATCTCTTAATAATAGGTCATGAAGCATTTTCAATTCTTGTTCATATGTTACATGTATTTCATCCTCATATGATACTATAGAAAATAAGCTTCCCTCCTCTAGTATCTCAATAGGAGATTGATATAATTCTTCTTCTCTTTTAATATCTCCAGAAAATTGAGTAACATAAAAAACAATAACGGATATGCAGAATATGTAGAATGTAATACTTTTCAACTGATATTTCATTTCCTTATTAACCAATTTCAATAACATTAACATCTACCTCCTGCATTAATATCATGTATGAGTCCTCTAGTGTAGGATTAACAGTTTCTGCTCCTTCAGGTTTTGTATCTGATATAATTTTCAGATATGCCATATCTTCATCTAAAACCGTTGAAACTATCACATACCTGTCTTTTATTTCATTTAACTTATCGATACTTACAGGAAGTTTGAATACTTTACCTTTTCCAATCCTAATAAAATCACTGACTTTTCCATTATACTTGATATTTCCCTCTTTTATAACTGTAAGGCTACTACATGTAAGTGCTATATCCTCAACTATATGAGTAGATAAAATAATAACCTTATCTTTACTTAAATCTGATAGGAGATTACGAAATCTTATTCTTTCTTCTGGATCAAGTCCAGCTGTTGGTTCATCAACAATTAATACTTCTGGATTATTAATAAGAGCGATAGCAATGCCAAGCCTCCTTTTCATTCCTCCCGATAATGCTTTTATCTTTAATTTCTTACATGAATCAAGATGAACTTTTCTCAATGAAGATAGGACTTTTGCTTTCGTAGGTTTAATATCTGACAACAAATAAAAATACTCTAATGTCTCATACACTGACATATTAGGATATAGCGAAAATTCTTGTGGTAAATATCCTATTATTTTTCTAACAGCCTTTTTATTATCTACATTAATCCCATTATAAGTAATTTCACCAGAAGTTTTTGTAAGAAGAGTTGTTAGTATTCTCATCAATGTAGTCTTTCCTGCGCCATTAGGTCCAAGAAGCCCATGCATACCATTCTCAAGTTCTAGGTTGATATTATCAAGAACATGTTTCTTACCATATTTTTTATTAAGATTCTTAATACATATTTTCATTTGTAACCCTCCTTCTTATTTCTTTTTCAATAATATTCTCATAGTAAACAGCTGACATAGATAACAGACCTCCAGCTATAATAACAGCATTCAATTCGAACTTTAACAATGTGATAAATATTATCGTTATTATTGATAGACTTCCAAACAACTTCAATTTTATTTTTCTTTCCTTTTCTTTGATTAATTTATAAACTGACAATGCTTTTTCTTTTTGAATTCTTTCATACTCCATCCACCTAATTTTTTTATAAATATTTTTCATATATTTATTCATCTCATCGCTCCTATGACTTAATAATATTTTGCTAATCGATCACTAATCCCATATTTTTCTTCAATTTTTTACGTGCACGAAAAATAATTGCCTTGATTTGTTTATCTGTTTTACCTAATACCGTACCTATTTCTTTGTAATTAAGATTCTCATATACATATAAATATATTGCATACCTTTGTAAGGGTTTAAGGTTGTTTATATTTTCATTTATGAAATTATTCCTCTCTTGTTTCAGCATAATATTTTCTGGCGATACAGTATCAATGATCTCAAATTCCTTATACATCACTTTTTTACTCTTCCTTATATTATCTATAGCTAGGTTTTTAACTATAGAAAAGAAATATGCTTTTAATGATTTGTCAGGATTAATTTTATCTCTATAAACATATAATTTCGCAAAACTATCTTGTACTATATCCTCTACCAAATAATTATCATGAACAATATTCATTGCAAATATTTCAGCTGATACTCTATAAATATGTACAAATTTCTCAAATTCACCAGTATCTCCTTTTATAAGAAGATCAATATTAATCTCCAAGTTGTTTGCCTCCAAAGTATCTTTTATAATAATACTAAACATATTAAAAATTGTTTCTATAACTAATACGAATAACTTAATAAAAAGTTACTTTCTTTTATGGATTTCCTATTAAATAAAAAAAGAATGATATTACTACCATCCTGATTAACAATAATTATAAAAATGTATTATTCCATAGATTAAATATTCCTTTATATTCTCTTATTATTTTTTATAATCTTTTAATTCTACTATTAATATATTACTGAATTTTATCTTCTCCAAAAATCTTCTTTCTTAATTTTCTGCCTGTAGGTGTAGTGGCTATGCCACCTTCTGCTGTTTCTCTAAGATTAACAGGTAACATCTTACCCACTTTACCCATTGCTACTACCACTTCATCAAATGGAATTACACTCTTAATGCCTGCAAGAGTCATCTCTGCTGATATCATTGCATTAGAAGTACCTATAGCATTTCTCTTAGCGCATGGGGCCTCTACAAGCCCTGCTACAGGGTCACAAACTAATCCCATAAGATTTTTAAGTGCTATAGCTGAAGCATTTAGTGCTTGTTCTGGGGTACCACCTAGCATTTCCACTATTGCTGCTGCAGCCATTGCTGAAGCTGAACCTATCTCAGCTTGACATCCGCCTTCTGCACCTGATAGACATGCATTTTTCCCAATAATGATACCTACTGCACTAGACGTCAAGAGACCTTTCACTACGGTATCTTCATCTAAGTTGAATTTCTCCATTACTGCTAATAATACTGCTGGTACAACACCACATGAACCCGCTGTTGGACATGCTACAATTCTTCCCATAGAAACATTTACTTCCATTACACTTAAGGCATAGCTTATAGCTTTTGACATCGTCTTTCCACATATTGATTTATTATTTTCATAGAATTTTTTTAATTTCTTAGCTTCCCCACCAATCATGAAGCCTATTATATTTTTTTCATTTTCATCAAGCCCTTTTTTTATAGAACTTTTCATAATATCAAGGCTATCTTTCATTACATTATATATCTCTTCTTCTGTTAAAGAACTGTTGACACTCTCATTTAAAATAGCAACATCATATATGGCTATATTCTTTTCTCTACAAATTGCTAAGAGCTCTTTTCCATTTTTATAGTTCATTAGCTCACCCTTCCTGTTAATTAGAATTATAATACTAGCTTATCAATTTTAGTTACATCATCTACATAATCCATATTCTTTATATCCTCAATTACACAATTATCAATCTTTTCATCCGATTCAAGTACAAGTCTTGCATAATCCCCTTTTGCATGTCTGTATAATTTCATAAAGGCTATATTTACTCTATTTTTGGCTAAAATAGAAGTTATAGAAGCCATTACTCCAGGTCTATCCAAATGTTTAGTAATTAAAGTAGTATATTCCCCATTAAAATCAACATCAAAATCATTTATTCTTATTATCTTGACTTTACCTCCGCCAACAGATGAACCTATTACTGTCATTTCATGATTATCATCAGATGACATATTAATCTTTACCGTATTAGGATGAACTTCTCCTAAATCTTTTGAATCAAATTTATACTTTATACCTTTTTGTTCTGCTATTTGATAGGCATTCCTTAACCTTTCATCATCTGGAAGAAAACCCATCACTCCTGATAATAGTGCTTTATCAGTACCATGACCTAAATATGTCTTTGCGAAGGAACCATGCAGAGTAAATCTTACATGATTAACATTCTTACCAAAAATTTCTCTTGCTATATACCCTATTTTGGCTGCTCCAGCAGTATGTGAACTGGATGGTCCAATCATTACAGGTCCAATAATATCAAAAATGCTATATTCCATAATACTTTCTCCTTCAATAGATTATTAATAATCATTACTCCTTTTACTATACATTTTTTATCTTTATATTTCAACATTACAAACCTTATTGTTTGCTTTATACTAGATAATTAATACTTACTTTTAATATTCGCCAAAAAAAGATTATTTTTACAAGATTATCCATTTTATTGACACTTATTGCTATTTGTGTTATTCTTATATAGGATAAACATAACGGTTTGAGGGGGAAATATTATGAAATCTACAGGAATAGTTAGAAAACTTGATGAATTAGGTAGAATAACTTTACCAATTGAAATACGCAGAAATTTCGATATCAAAGAAAAAGATGCTCTTGAAATTTATGTCGACAATGAACAAATTATTCTAAAGAAATATCAACCAGCAGATATTTTTACAGGTAATATGGATGATTTAATCGATTACTATGGTAAAAAAGTATCCAAGCAATCTATTGTGGAAATGGCAAAAATTGCTGGACTTAATGTAGACTAAAAAAATAACTAGATAAAACGTTAACTAACCCTCTTAATAAAGAGGGTTTTGTTATATATACATCTTTTATTATTCCACTATCTAAAAACTCTATCAATAATTAACTCAACTTTTCACCTTTAATTTTATATATGTTTATAATCAACTTACCCAAATAAAATATAAAGTGTGAAAAAAAATATTAATTTCCATCTTTTAATCTAATTAAATAATTATAAATATCCCTTTTAGAAGTACCTCTATCTTTGGCAACTTTTTTCATTGCACTTTTTTTGTCTAGACCTTCTTTAATGTATTTATCAAAATGATCTTTTATAGATATATTTTCCCATTTCTCTATTTCTTCGTTTCTCAATTCATCTAATGGTTTACCTTCAATAATTAAAACATATTCACCTCTTGGAAGTTCATCATTATATTTATCTATTGCTTCTTCAAGTGTTGTAGGATTGATTTCTTCAAACTTTTTAGTTAATTCTCTAGTAATCGCTAGATTTCTATTACCCAATATATCTAATAGTTGTTTAAGGGTTTGTTTTAATCTATGAGGTGCTTCATATAATATAATAGTTCTATGCTCAACTGCTAGTTTTTGCATGATACTATTTCTTTGTTTTTTATCAAATGGAAGAAATCCTTCAAAGACAAATCTTCTTGTTGAAATACCTGATAGTATTAGAGCCGTTATTAATGCTACTGCACCAGGTGCAGATGTGACCTCTATATTATTTTCTAAACACAACTTGACTAAATCTTCTCCTGGGTCGGATATACCTGGAGTTCCTGCATCGGTCACTAAAGCTATATTAATTCCGTCTTCTAATTTTTTCACAAGATAAGGACCCTTTTCCATTTTATTGTGTTCATGATAACTGGTTAAGGGTGTATCTATATCAAAGTGATTCAATAACTTCTTAGTGTGTCTAGTATCTTCTGCTGCAATTACATCGACCTCATTCAATAATCTTACTGCCCTATAAGTAATATCTTCTAGATTACCTATAGGTGTCGCTACTAGATATAATTTTCCTGACATATTTTATCCCCATCTCTTTATCTATTGTATCCGTATATTTCATATATCTCATCAGTATACTCACCTACTGATTTATAAACTATTAACGGAGGTTCTACTTTTAACAATGGTTTCCCATGTCTAACTGATTCTATTAATATCATATTAGGTTCTTTGTTGATATAAGGATGAACAAATCTTAATCTCTTGGGTTCCAATTTATATTTTTTAAGTGTTACTATAATCTCTGGTAATCTACTTGGTCTATGCACCATATAAAATCTTCCTCCTACTTTTAGAAGGGACGCTGCATTTTTAATAACATCCTCCAAAGTACATAATATTTCATGTCTTGCTATAGATTTTGGCTGTAAATTATTTTTTATACCATTATTATTATTCATATAAGGAGGATTAGAAGTTATAACATCAAAACTAGATAAAGGAAACAGCTTCACTGCTTCCTTTATATCTCCTTGTATTATGGAAATTTTATCTTCTAAACAGTTAAGTTCAACACTTCTCACAGCCATTTCAACACTTTCTTCTTGAATTTCTAATCCAGTAAAATGACTGCCTTTTGTCTTAGCTTCCAACAGAATAGGAATAATTCCTGTTCCTGTTCCTAAATCTAATACATTTTCTTTATCTTTTACACCAGAAAATCCAGTCAATAATACTGCATCTATACCAAAACAAAATTTCTGTGTATTCTGTATTATCTTATATCCTTTTCTATGGAGATCATCTATTCTTTCATCGTTTTTTAATTCCATTTAATCTACTCTCTTTTCATTTTACCTTCTTTGCGTTCTAGATTCTGTAATTCCTTTAATTCTTTCTTTTCTTCTTCCGATATCTCTGTATCTGCATCTTTACGTTTTTTGTTTACTCTAAATTTCAATTCCTTAGCTTTATACTGTAATATTTCTGGATCTCCATCTTCTTTTCTGACAACTAATCTAACAAGTTGTCTAAGAACATTTACACTAAGTACCTCACCTTTTTCTCCTTCTGGTGTAATTGCCTTATCACCTACATTAGGTAAATGTTTATTTAGGTACTCATATGTTGATTCCTCATATTTAAGGCAACACATCAATCTTCCACATACTCCTGATATTTTAGTTGGATTTAATGAAAGATTCTGTTCTTTAGCCATTTTTATAGATACAGGTTGGAATTCACATAAATGTGTATGACAACAAAGAGGTCTTCCACATATACCTATACTTCCTATCATTTTAGTCTCATCTCTAACACCTATTTGTCTTAATTCTATCCTAGTTTTGAATATAGCTGCCAAATCTTTAACTAATTCTCTAAAATCTATCCTACCATCTGCAGTAAAATAGAATAAAACTTTATTATTATCAAAAGTATACTCTACATCAATTAGTTTCATAACCAATCCATGCTTAGCTATTTTTTTTACACAAATATCAAAAGCATCTTTTTCTTTCAGACGATTTTTTTCTTCTTTTTTATCATCTTCTGGAGTTGTTATTCTTATAACACTTTTTAGGGGTTGTATTATTTCATCGTCTGTTACTTCTTTTATTCCAACTACGACATTTCCATATTCTATGCCCCTAACAGTTTCTACAATAACATTTTGTCCTTGTTTTATATCTAAATTATTCGGATCAAAATAATATATTTTTCCTGCCTTACGAAATCTTACACCGATCACTTTTATCATATTTTAATTCTCCTTTGTCTGTAATATCATCATCTCTATTACTAATTTATAATTTGCATTTTGTTTTAATAAATTTTTAGCTTTGTTAATATTCTCAATCATTACACTAATTTTATTATACGATAAAACCTGCGACTGTTTCAATAAAGTTCTATATTTATCTCTATTTATTATATAAGACTCATCATTTATTTTTTTTATTATCAATAAATCTCTTAACCAAGTCATAAATAAATCTAAAAAATCTTGTATAGTATCTTTATAATCATCAAATTTATTACTAATCTCTAATATTTCATAGTCGTCACCTTTTATAATACACTCTACAATATCAATCATGCTTTCTCTCATATCTAAAAACTCACAAGAAGATGCAAGTTCTTTTGCTTTACCTATGATCCCTTGTGCAAATGAAGTTATTAACTCTGCTTTATCGTCAGATACATTTAATGTTTTCATAACATAATCGTTAACTTTATCTGGCTTGATTGGTCTCAATTTCAAAACCACACATCTGGATATTATAGTTATTAAAAATTTATTAATATTATTTGATAGTAATAGTATCACTACATATGCTGGAGGTTCTTCAATTGTTTTTAACAAAGCATTTTGTGCTTGTTCAGTCATTGTATCAGCATTATCTACAATATAAATTTTATATGGATAGGCATAAGGCTTAATATTTATATCTTGATTAATCTGCTCCCTAATATCATCAACACCGATACCTGTTTTTTTTGTCTGCTCAACATAAATCACATCCGGATTATTTAATGAATCAAATGTTTTACAAGATGTACAATTATCACATGGAGTAACCGACCTTTTTTCACATTGAAGTGTTTTTGCAAAAGTATTGGCTATTAATTTTTTTCCTATCCCTTTCTCACCATCTATTATATAAGCATGGGAGACCTTACTATTTTTAATAGCACTTTGTAGGTGATTTATTATTTCTTCATGTCCAATTATTTCATCAAATGTATACATTTATATTCCCTTCCTAATTATAACTTATATTAATCATATATATATTTATTATTATACACCGTAATAGGATAAAATTTATAGTCTTTTTTCATTTAAATTAACCTTCTTCTCTATCATTATAATATAATATTATTAACATAAACATATATTTTTAATAAAGTTATCCACAGTATTATTGATTATATGCACTTTTTTCTTTAATTTTTAATTAATCTATTCCTATTTTCTAGATTATTTTATCTAAATAAACAGAAATTAAAAAGGCTATCTACTAAAACATTTATTTATATATAAATGTATTATAGACAACCCCATCATACTTCAATAAATAATCATCATGTCATTATATCTAATAAAAGACCTCTTATTTCATCAACATGCCCCAATATATTAATATTATTTTTTTCCTCTTTTATAAGTTCCTTAGCTAAATCATCTAAGTTTTTATCAACTAATTTTACTATGCCATATACTCTATGTCTTCCACGTCTATCTAAAAAGTTTTCTCTTGAAAATTTATGGGAATGGGTTACTACTTCATTAACAAAGTCTTTGATTAATTCTCTATATTTCTTCATATCTTTTACATCCATGTGCTTAGCTATTTTTTCGCCTTGTTTAGATATGTCATCAATCATAGTATTAAGTTTTTCTTTTAATGATGCTTCATCTATCTTGCTAAGTAAAGTGAACTTAAATTCTTTACCTGTTTTATTATCTACTTTATTAATGGTTTCGTTTATATCTGGCATTTTTATTGTATTAACTTTCAAATCCATAGTAAATCCCCCAACGTAGTTATTTATTGTATATTAGATTATCCATTTCATCCACTTATATCTTTATATATTGGTCTACATCTATGACGAATACTGTAGCTCCTCCAACTGTTACTTCAATAGGGTATGGCAAGTAACCATCAGGCATTCCTGCTACTGGTGGATTGAGTAATGACATTTGTTTATTAGTTTTACATTCTTTTTTTATTATTTCTATAACTTCATCGACTTTATCTTTTGGAACTCCTATAAATATAGTTGTATTACCAGTTTTCAAAAAACCACCTGTACTAGCTAATTTAGTAGCCATAAAACCAGATTTATTCAGTCTTTCCGTTAATTTATATGAGTCTTCATCATGAATTACTGCTATGATTAATTTCATAATATCACTCCTAAAAATTATTTTTTATATATTTTATATAAATGTAATTTAATTTGAATTATTAATCTAATATATTATATGTTTAATATCGGATAAATATAGATTTTAGTTTAGAAAATTAATCTAGTATCTATTAATTAATGAAATTCTACAATAATACGAATTCTTTAAATTATTATATATTTCCTATTTACTATTATTATACCTATTTTCTATAATCTGTTCAATAGTATTTATTACTTCGTTATGAATTTCTTCTACTGATAAAGATGCATCTATTTTTTTTATCCTATCTGGATGACGTTCTGCTAATTCTCTATAACCTTCACATACTCTTTTATGAAAATCGAATTCCTGTAATTCCAATCTATCCAACTCTCTTTGGTCTTTTTTTCGATTCAATCCTTCTTCTGCATCAATATCAAGTAAAATAGTTACCTCAGGTTCTAAACCCAATGTAGCATATTTATTGATGTTTTCAATATTATCTATGCCTAATCCTCTGGAATATCCTTGATAAACTACTGATGAATCAACAAATCTGTCACATATAACAATTTTCCCTTGTTCCAATAGAGGTTTAATATGTTGTTCTACGTGTTGTGCTCTTGAAGCCGCATACAAAAGAGCTTCTGTGGTATGTGACATTTCCATATAATCTTTATTGAGGATTATATCCCTTATAGCTTCACTTATGATTGTTCCCCCAGGTTCTCTAGTAAAGACAAAATCATAATTATTACTTTCTAGATACTTCTTCAATTTTTCAATTTGAGTAGATTTACCTGAGCCATCTGCTCCTTCTATGGTAATAAATAGTCCTTTCATTTCACACCTCGTCAATTATATTAATAGTTTTATTTTTTTTATCATCTAAACCCATTATTTCTATACCTATATCCGTATATTCATTAATAAGATTGATATTTTCTGTAGTTATAACTTCTCCTGGAATAATTAGAGGTATTCCTGGTGGAAAAGGTATAACAAAATCCCCTGATATCCTGCCGGCTGCATTTTCTAATTGTATTTTGTATTTATTTTTAGTAGATGCTTCCTTTGGATTATAACAAGTTTGGGTATTATATATTATATCATATTTATTGTTTATTATATGATTTTTTCTTAGTTTACTATCTATTTCTACCAAAGCCTTAACTAACTTACGAAATCCAGATTTACCATCACATATTGATGTCATAGCAATAATATGATTAATACCACTTAACTCCACCTGTATATTATATTTATTCCTAAGAATTTCATCTAGTCGGGTTCCTGTTATATCAGTTTCAGTACAATCTATAACTATCTTGGAACAATCCATATCAAAAATATATTTATTACCGATAACTTCCTGATCTATAAGTTCTAAATTAGTCAGCTGTGTTTTTAGCTTATATCTACAATCTTTCAAGTTGTGTACATATCTTGCAAATAATTTGCTTCCTTTTGTATCTATCATATCTCTACAATCATCCAAACTAGTCATTAATATATAGGACGGACTACTTGTTTGAAATATTGATAAAGCATTTTGTAATTTTCTACTGTCTATTTTATCACTTTTTATGTGTAACATAGCGCTCTGTGTTAAAGAAGGTAATGTTTTATGAGCACTTTGAATAACTATATCTACCCCAAGCTCTAAAGAAGTTTTTGGAAAATAATCATTAAATTTAAAATGTGAACCATGAGCCTCATCGACCATTAATATCTTATTATACTTATGGACTATATCGGATATTTTCCTTATATCTGATATAAACCCTTCATAAGTAGGACTTGTTATCACGACTAATTTTATCATAGAATTCTCTTTTATCTTTTGTTCAAGATCATCAGGACTAATTCCCCCTATTAAACCGTTTTTATTAAGTATTTGAGGATATATATATATAGGCTCCAAATTATTGATTAAAATAGCGTTATAAACGGATTTATGGCTATTCCTTGCTATTAATATCTGATCCTTTTCTTCACATATGGATGATATAGCAGAAATAATTCCTCCTGTGCTTCCATTAACTAAAAAATAAGTTTTGTCAGCACCAAACGTTTTAGCTGCTTTTTCTTGTGCTTTTTCTATAATCCCACAAGGATTATGTAGATTATCAGTTCCTTTCACTTCAGTCACATCTATTTTAGCCATATTTCTGAATTTTATTTTTTTCCCTAATTTATGTCCTGGCATGTGAAATGGATATATATTATTTCTATATTTTAATAATTGATTATAAAGTGTATTTTTCATAATTTAGAATTACTCCTATCTAAATCTATAAATAATTTATTAATCATAATATTGGTAAGCCAAAATTTGACCTAATCTATTATTAACACAATCTCCTCTATCTGGAATAGATTTATTCATAACTTTTTATTTTCGCACCTTGTCTGTTAATAATTATTTATTTATTAGTATATGTATATATTATTCTACAATCTCATTATACTAAAAAATCGCCTATAAAAATAGACGATTTCTTTTTTTAGTGAGCCACCCGGGACTCGAACCCGGGACACCTGGATTAAAAGTCCAGTGCTCTAGCCGACTGAGCTAGTGGCCCATAGTATAAATATTAAATTGTTTTGTGGTGCCCAGAGGCGGAATCGAACCACCGACACGAGGATTTTCAGTCCTCTGCTCTACCGACTGAGCTATCTGGGCATATTGGTTGCGGAGAAAGGATTTGAACCTCTGACCTTCGGGTTATGAGCCCGACGAGCTACCAGACTGCTCCACTCCGCGTTATTATTAATTGCAATATTAATAATTCAGTGGAGGGAGAAGGATTCGAACCTTCGAAGGCGGAGCCAACAGATTTACAGTCTGCCCCCTTTGGCCACTCGGGAACCCCTCCATTGCAAGCCGACGATCGGACTTGAACCGATAACCTGCTGATTACAAGTCAGCTGCTCTGCCAATTGAGCCACGTCGGCGCATATTTATCTTTATCCACTTTATATATTTTGCCTTATACTTACAAAAATTATTCTCTTATAAGTGTACATTATGTAAATTACTAATGGATTAATTATCTTATGCACGTTACCGTGCTATATAAAATTCCTAACTTATAGTAAAGGAATTTGATTTAGTGGGCGCAACAGGGCTCGAACCTGTGACCCCCTGCTTGTAAGGCAGGTGCTCTCCCAGCTGAGCTATGCGCCCTGGGAATAATATACAAATCAATTAGTTTTACAATAAACGACCTAGAAGGGACTCGAACCCTCGACCTCCGGCGTGACAGGCCGGCGTTCTAAACCAACTGAACCACTAGGCCATATTGTGAACACTCAAAACAACACATTGATTATTTTAACTAATCAGACTATCAATCAACCTAAGCAAATAACTACTACATAACTTATACATCTTAACTCTTAGCTTGACTTCTTATATATTCAAACCCTCAGGTTCAAACATATTTCCTTGGTCAAGCCCTCGACCTATTAGT
>NZ_BRLB01000028.1 GCF_027923465.1 Vallitalea longa | reverse complement strand
CTGTGGTTGGAGCCTTTCTGGAACCATCAAGTGGTAGGAGGATGAAACCAATCCACAGTATCTCCAATAGTATAGCATACAGTCCTTGGAGAGGGACTATAAACACTACTACTATATAATACGAGGATGATTGTATGAACTTAGTAACTATATCGGGACCCCCATCCTCTGGTAAAACTTCAGTTATACTCAAAACCATAAATGCTTTACAAAAAAGAGGTTTTAAAATAGGTGTAGTGAAATTCGACTGCTTATATACAGATGATGATATGCTATATAAAAAAGCAGGTATCCCTGTTAAAAAAGGTTTATCAGGTTCATTATGTCCAGACCATTATTTTGTGAGTAATATTGAAGAAGTCGTACAGTGGGGTATTAAAGAAGAATTGGATTTACTTATTACTGAGAGTGCAGGACTTTGCAATCGTTGTTCACCATATATTAAAGATATAAAAGCCATATGTGTAATAGATAATCTCAGTGGAATAAATACACCTAAAAAGATTGGACCAATGTTAAAATCAGCAGATATAGTGGTCATAACAAAAGGAGATATAGTTTCACAAGCAGAAAGAGAAGTTTTTTCATGGGGAGTTAATTCAGTAAACCCAAGAGCTGTAACTATGCATATTAATGGATTGACTGGACAAGGTGCTTATGAACTTAGCACACTTTTAGTAGATAGCGATGAGGACATCTCCACTGTCAAAGGCAAGAAATTAAGGTTTTCCATGCCATCAGCACTGTGTTCCTATTGTTTAGGTGAAACCAGAATTGGTGATGACTATCAAATGGGGAATGTGAGAAAGATAAAATTAGGTGATGAAGATGATAAATAGAAAACAGTTGAATGATCTGACTATAAATGAAATACTGAACCAACATCCATTTGCTCTCTCTTTTTTTACTGATAATAAATTGGATGTCGAAGGATTTCAAGATAGCACATTCATTTCTTTTTTAGAACATTTTACAGAAGAAGAGAGAGATGAATGGGCTATCGATACGACGAAGTTAGTAGAAGATATTATTATATATATTAACAATATGCTAGATTTCTTAGGTATAAAAAATGAAAATACAGTTGATTCACTTACAATTATTTCAGGATTTGATAAATCAGGACAAAAAGAAAATTTTGATAGCATTACCATTAATAAAAGTGAAATAATCTCCATTGTTGGACCAACAGGTTCTGGTAAAAGTAGACTACTAGCTGATATAGAATGGACTGCAAATAATGATACACCAACAGGAAGGTCTATACTAATTAATGGGGAAAAACCAGATAAAAAATGGCGATTTTCTTCAGGAAATAAATTAGTAGCACAGTTATCTCAAAATATGAATTTCGTTATGGATTTAACTGTAAAAGAGTTTTTGGAACTTCATGCAAAGAGTAGGATGGTTGAAAATGAGGAACAAGTTATTGATAAGATTATAGATGCCGCTAATAATCTAGCAGGAGAAAAATTCAATTTGTCTACGCCAATAACAAGTCTTAGTGGAGGTCAGTCAAGAGCATTAATGATAGCAGATACAGCTATACTTAGCACATCACCCATAGTGTTGATAGACGAAATTGAAAATGCTGGGATTGATAGAAAAAAGGCACTCAACTTGCTAGTAAGTAAAGAAAAAATAGTATTGATGGCAACTCATGATCCTAGTCTAGCTTTAATGGCAGATAAAAGAATAGTCATAAATAATGGTGGTATAATTAAAATTATTAAAACTGATAAACAAGAAAAGGATATGTTAATGGAATTAGAGAAAATGGATGATATAATTAGAAGTTTAAGGGATTCGTTAAGAAACGGTAAAAGAATCAATCATATTTCATGTTAATTATTATTGGATAAGCTAATATGATCATAATATCTAAGATGATATTAATAAAATTAAGGATATTTTAATATTAATCTTATTGCATAGATGACTCTTTTTAATGTATAATTGAAGAAATGTATTATTTTAACAATAAATCAACAAGTTATTTATGCAGGAGGAAGTTTTTTAATATGGATATAATTGAGATTTTTAAGGCAATAATTTTAGGTATTGTAGAAGGGTTTACAGAATGGCTTCCCATAAGTAGTACAGGTCATCTAATCCTAGTTGAACAATTTTTGCAGTTTGACCTTTCAGATTCATTCAAAGAAATGTTTCGTGTAGTAATTCAACTTGGAGCTATAATGGCAGTGGTAGTTATATATTGGAAGAAAATATTTCCTTTCTCTACTAAAAAGGGTCAGATCATTAAAAAAGATACGTTACTATTATGGGTGAAGATAATTTTTGCATGTATTCCAGCAGGAGTTATTGGGATATTGTTTGATGATAAGATGGATGAACTATTCTATAATGCACAAACAGTTTCTATTACATTGATACTATACGGAATACTATTTATTATTATAGAGAGATGGAATAAAGGCAGAGACTGCAAAGTTGATGATATATCCGATTTGCCATACAAGACAGCATTTATTATTGGTTTGTTTCAAGTATTATCGTTAATTCCTGGAACTTCTCGTTCAGGGGTGACAATATTAGGAGCTATACTTATTGGTACATCAAGAACTGTTGCAACTGAATTTACATTTTTCTTAGCTATGCCTGTAATGTTTGGTGCAAGTTTATTAAAAATACTTAAGTTCGGTTTTGCATTTACAAGTTTGGAAGCATTAGTACTTCTAACTGGTATGATAGTTGCTTTTGTAGTATCAATAATAGCAATAAAATTCTTGGTTGGATATATTAAGAAACATGATTTCCAAGCATTCGGATGGTATAGGATCGTATTAGGATTAATTGTGATTGTATATTTTACATTACTTAAATAAATGATAATATTATGCCCCTTCTATATTAAGTATAGAAGGGGTTTATTTATTAGTAGTTAATTTACTTTTCTCTCTTTTGTTTTTCTTCTAGGGTAGATTCCAATTTGCTAAAAAATATATTCGTAACATAGGTTACAGATATCTACTAAACCCCATGCTATACTTTAATCATTGTTGAATAACCAAAACCAAAAAAAACATAAAAGCAATGAAACAAAAAATAAATTTTAAAAAAGAAAGGTTGGGATTTAATGTTCTGTTATCAATGTCAAGAAGCAGCAAAAGGAACAGGTTGTACATTAGCAGGAGTTTGTGGAAAAAAAGCTGAGGTGGCTAATCTTCAAGATCTACTAATTTATACTATAAAAGGAATATCAATATTAGCTAATGAAGGTAGAAAAATAGAGATTAATATTAATCAAGTTGATAAATTTATTGTCAATGGATTATTTATGACCATTACTAATGCTAATTTTGATGATAATGCATTCTATAAAACAATAAAAGAAGGATTGAAGCTTAGAGAAGAATTAAAGAAAAATATAGAATCAAAAGGAATTGTACTTAAGGAATTGCACGATAGTGTTACATGGATAGCAGAGTCTGATGCTGAAATAGAATTAAAATCTAATAGTGCTGATGTAGGTGTACTTGCAACTGATAATGAAGATGTACGTTCATTAAGAGAACTAATTATTTATGGAGTAAAAGGAATGGCTGCATATGCACACCATGCTTATAATCTAGGTAAAGAGAACAATGAAATCTATGCTTTCATTACTAAAGCTCTAGAAGCAACATTAGATGATTCATTAAGTGCTGATGATTTAGTAGCTCTTACCTTAGAAACAGGCAAATATGGTGTAGATGTTATGGCATTGCTTGATGATGCTAATACTTCTACTTATGGTAATCCAGAAATTACACAAGTAAATATTGGTGTTAGAAAAAATCCAGCGATACTGATATCAGGTCATGATTTAAACGATTTGGAACAACTACTTGAGCAGACTAAAGGAACAGGGGTAGATGTATACACACATAGCGAGATGTTACCAGCTCATTATTATCCAGCATTTAAGAAATATGGTAATTTCGTAGGAAATTATGGAAATGCATGGTGGAAGCAAAAAGAAGAAATAGAAGCATTTAATGGACCTGTAATATTTACAACTAACTGTATTGTACCTCCAAAAGATAGTTATAAGAATAGGATATACACAACTGGGGCATCAGGATTTCCAGGTTGTAAACATATAGAAGCTGATGAAAAGGGAAATAAAGATTTTTCGGAAATTATTCAACATGCTAAAAAATTAGATTCACCGACTGAGATAGAGACAGGGTCAATAGTTGGAGGATTTGCACATGCTCAAGTTTTTGCACTTGCTGATAAAGTTGTAGATGCAGTTAAAACAGGAGCGATTAAGAAATTTTTCGTTATGGCTGGATGCGATGGAAGAATGAAATCAAGAGATTATTATACAGATTTTGCGAAGCAATTACCTGATGATACTGTTATTCTAACTGCTGGTTGTGCAAAATATAAATACAACAAATTAGCCCTAGGTGATATAGGTGGCATTCCAAGAGTACTTGATGCAGGTCAATGTAATGATTCCTATTCACTTGCAGTTATTGCACTAAAATTGAAAGAGATATTTGAGCTTAATGATATCAATGAATTGCCTATTGCATATAATATTGCTTGGTATGAGCAAAAAGCAGTAATAGTATTGTTGGCATTATTACATCTAGGTGTTAAGAATATTCATTTAGGACCAACACTTCCTGCTTTCTTATCTCCTAATGTTATTAACGTATTAGTAAACACATTCGGTATTGCAGGTATTACTAATGTTCAAGATGATATAGATATGTTTTTACAATAAAATAGATATAATGAAAAATAATAGAGATGCATAAAGGTATCTCTATTATTTTAGTTAAAAAAGCATCAGCTATTCATAAAGTATAAAAACTATAATAAATAGGAATAATAAATGTGTAGGATAGAAAGCATAATATTTTTTTGAACTAAATATACTAAAATACAACATAATTTGTATAAATAATAATAAACTAGTAATAAATATCTCGTTAGAGAAACTATATTTTGTGAAGTTTCATATTTGAAAATTATTTTGTAGTATATACTTTAATAAATTAATTATATTGGATAATTAGTTGGATTAATAAATAATTAATATAACATTTCATCTATGAATGTAAATATAGATTGATGATTTAAGATTTCAAATTTTATGCAAAAATATAATGAAATTAAAGAGATATTGTAATAATTAAAAACAGATTAAAATAAAATTATTAATTTACAAAGTACTTATGTTAGTCTATAATTAAAGTAATAAAAAGGCAAAATATAGGAGGAATAATTAATGAAGAAAATAGTGGTTAGTATAACATTGATATTATCAATGATGTTGTTTGCTGGATGCGATTATAATGGAAATAAAATATATGATGCATTAGTTAAAGCATCAGAAATCAATTCTTATGAAATGGATACAGAAGTATCTATGTCATTTGATAGTCAAGGATTTTCAGAAGAAGAAAAAATGTCTCTTGATATTGTTAAAGCGATGTTGAATAATTCGTCTTTTAAAATGCACAATAAGATATCACAAAATGAAGAGAAGACCAATTTAGATAATTATGCAGATATTTATATGAATTATGGTGGATTAGGTTTTGGTATGGAATTATGGCAGAATCTTTCACAAGACGATTCCAAGTTTGTACAAATAATGAAAGTTCCATCTATACTTATGATGAGTATGAATGAATTTTCTGGTAAAGAATATCTAGTTATGGAAGACGAAGATTTTGGGTTCTTAGGAAGCAATGCTTCGTTAAAACAAATACAAGATAAAGCTAATGAGATTATGAAAAAATTTATTGCACAATATGACCCGGATATGAAACTGATTGACTTCAAAAACTCAGAAGTTGTAGATGGAGAAAGTGTATATAATTATGTATTATCACTAGATAATGAATCTTTAGTAAAACTTTTAAAATATACAGTTAATAATGTTTTAGATTATGAAGATGGAATGGATGATTTTAAAGAATTTTTCGGTCAAATTATTGAAATGGTTCAAGTTCCTGGAGATGAAATTGAAGATGCAAAAGACGAAATCAATGAAGCATTCGATATGTTTGTTGATAATAAAGAAGAAATAAAAGAAAAAGCAAATGAAGTTTTAGATCTACTTGAAGAATGTGAAATTCTAGGTGAAGAAGGAATTCAAATAGAGTATTCATTAAATAAAGAAGGATATATTATTAATAAATCAGGCACTATTGATTTGAATCTTAATCTAAACAAAATTGAAAAGGCTGTTACTAAAATTGTTGGTACTGAATTTGATCTTTATAATGAAAATATAGTTAAAGACCAATCAACAAAAGTTATTGAATTAGGTATTAAGTTTAATTCAAAGATATATAATATAAATGAAAAAATAGATATCGAGATGCCAGAACTAACTGAAGAAAATTCAATCAAGCTAGATGAAATGACAAATTATTATGATGAGATAGATACTGTAAATTATAATGATGAATTATTTTAAGCATTGAGTTTAAAAAAGAAGTTAACGTAAAAATAGAATATAAATAAAAATATCAAAAGGTGTTTGAATCCATAATTCAAACACCTTTCTTGAACTTTACAAGTTTTTAGTATTAGATAGGAGTGAATAACTGTGTTTAGGATGTACCGTACAGGTGAACTACTAAATTATTTAGGAATCACAAGAGATAAATTACGTTTTTATGAAGAAAAAGGTTTATTGAATCCTAAAAAAAATAAGGAAAATAACTATAGAAATTATGATATTTATGATATATATAAAATCATGAGTATAGATTTTTATAAAAAAAGAGGTATGACAATTAGTCAGATACAGGAACTACTAAAAAATGAAGATGTTAAGTATATGGATAATATATTGGAGAATAAGAAAAATGAGTTGGAAAAACTGATATATGATGCCAAATGTATGATAAAAAGAATTGAAGAAACACAAACCTTCAGTAACAATTTAAAAGATGATTTGAATGTTTTTCAAATAAAACCCTTACCATTGTACAAAGTCATAGGAGAAATATCGGAATTTGTAGCAGTTGAAGAATACGAAAATGTTATAGATGTCATCAATTCTAATAATGATGATATGATATCACAGATTATGCGTTATATATCTTTTGACAAAGATAGTGTCATAAGTACGAAAATGTTAATTGTTAATACAATAGATATTGAAAAAGATAATGAAAAAATATTAAAATATCCGAAATGTTTATTTACAGTGGCCCAAGAGGTTCAAACAGAAAATGAACAAAGAGATTTAATAGAAGAAATGCATAGACTTTCAACACAATATGCAGCTAAACATAATCTGAAATTACTAGGTGAAGCTTTCGCTAGGATACGTCTTATAACTTATAAGAAAAATGAAACTAAAACATATATAGAAATATTTATTCCCATTAAGTAATTTTGTATATTGACATGGGTGTTACCCCCTACTTTATACTTGAATTAATTTAGTTGAGGAGGAAAGTAGGAAATGAAAACTATAGTAATTAATGAATGTAAAGAAATATCTATTCCTGAGGAAACATATACATTTGATCTATCAAAAATTCAAGTAACCCCATGTGTTGGTTGCTGGACTTGTTGGTGGAAAAATCCCGGAAGATGTATATATGAAGATCTGAATGAATTCTATCATGAATATATAACAGCTGATAGAGCGATCTATCTTGCTAAAGTAACTAAAGGATTTGTATCAGCCAATTTGAAAAGTCTTTTTGATCGTATGATACCTCTATATCTTCCATATACTACATACAAAACAGGAGAGTCTATGCACGTGAAAAGATATGAGAAATACCCTGATATAGAGTTTTATTACGATGGTTATTTTAGTACAGAGCAAGAATGTCAAATATTTGTAGATTATATAAAGCGGGTGTTCTATCAATTCTATTCAAAAGTCATTGTAGTTAAACCTGTTAAGGATTTTGTTGATGTGGAGGGACTGTAGAATGAAAACTATTATAATAAATGGTTCTCCAAAAGGTAATTCGCAAAAAAGTAATACAAGAATAATATGTAGAGAATTTGTGAGTAATATGAAAACACCATGTGAAATAAAATGTATCAGTAATTCTAATTTAATGGAATTAGCACAATATGTGGATAACTTTGACAATATAATAATCATCATGCCTCTATATATTCATGCCATGCCAGGCAGCTTAATGAAATTTATTGAATATCTAAATCCATCAGAAGTTAAGGGTAGATCACTTGGTTTTATTATCCAAGCAGGATTTATAGAAACGAAACAAGAAAAATATGTAGAAAGGTATTTTGAATCTTTAACAAAACGCCTAAATTATAATTATTTGGGAACTGTTTCTAAGGGAGAAGCAGCAGGTATATATATGTTTCCCAAAATGTTCAGGAAAGTATTAAGGAGATTCAATGAACTGGGAAGGATATATGAAAATACTCATACATTTGATAAAGAAATCACTGCACAATTAGGAAAGCCTTATCGAATGTCAAAACTACAAATAACTATATATCAGTTCTTATGTGATATAGGAATAAATAATATAGGTTGGCATAAAGTATTAAAACGTAATGATGCATTTGAAAAACGTCTAGATAGACCTTTTTTATTAAAATAGGAAAGTTGGTCTAAATTAAATAAATGATTATGAAAAAACAAGGTAATATTTATCTTGTTTTTTTGTTCTTGATTTATAACGATTTTATAGTGACAAAGACAACAATACTATAATATTAATGAATTAAGATATATTAAACAGTTATAGAGAGCTAATCAATATTTTTTATAAATAGAAATCTTGACAAATCACAAAATAAAAGTTAGTATAGACGTATAGACGTCCGGCTGAGAATGTTGCTTAAAATATAGTCTTACATAAAGTTTCTAAATGAATGGAGAGAGGTCAGTCATGAAAGATAAGATTATTAAAGCCATAAAAAAAGAAAAAGAATTGTCTTGTTATGAAATAGGCATAGAAATCTCATCTGATAAAATTGTTACTCTTACTGGTGAAGTTGATAATTGGCAACATGTTGTAGACATTGGTCATATCGTTGCAAAGGTAAAAGGAGTTGTAAATGTTGTTAATGATATAAGAGCAAGGGGTATAACTATACCGAAAAAAGATAATAGCCAGAAGATAAAGAGGGTTCGACAAGAAGGTAATCGTAAAAAATGTGATATTGTAATTATTGGTGCTGGTATAAGTGGTTGTGCGATAGCTAGAGAACTGTCTAAATATAATCTAAAAACAATTGTTGTAGAAAAAAACAGTGATATAGCTGAAGAATCTACGAAAGCTAACAATGGTAACATTCATCCTGGAGTTTTAGCTAAACCTGGAACACTAAAAGCAAAGCTTAATCTAAGGGGAAATGAATTATATACCAAGCTCTCGGAAGATCTTAATTTTGATTTGGTTAGATCGGGATCATTGAATGTCGTTTACGATAAGAGCGAATGGAGAAAAATGTTAGGGTTGAAGTTCCTAAAAAAATCTAAGCTAGGGAATTTGATTAAGCCGGCAAGGCAATTTATGAAGGTGCCGGGCCTTAAATGGTTAAATAGTGAAGAAGTTCGTGAATTGGAACCAAACCTAAAAGGTGAACCTATAGGAGGATTTTTAATGTCCACAATGGGATTAGTTGAACCTTATGAAGTATGTATAGCGCTAGCTGAAAATGCAGTTCAAAATGGTGTATCATTTATGCTTAATACAGAAGTACTTGATATTCTATCAGATAATGGACAAACGAATGGTGTTATAACTAACAAATGCATTATTGAAAGTAAATATGTCATCAATTGCGCAGGTGTATATGCTGACAATATTGCAGAAATGGCTGGAGACAGATTTTTTACGATACATCCAAGAAGAGGTGCTATAGCAATATTTGATAAGAATAGAAAAGGTTATTTTAATCGACCAGCAGGAACTAGGAGCGGTAGAAGTAAAAAAACTAATTCAAAAGGTGGAGGAGCATGTGTGACACCAGAAGGTAATCTGCTCTGGGGTCCAACAGCTACTGAGATACCATCAAAAGAAGATAAATCGGTTGAAGCTGAGGACATGGATTATATATTGAAATTAGGGGCAAGAGTTACCGATGAAATCAAAAAATCTGAAGTAATAACTTTTTTTGCAGGTATAAGAGCAGCAGATTATAAAGAAGATTTTATAATAGGGATGTCAAAGAAAGTTAGAGGTTTCATAAATGTTGCAGGAATACAATCGCCAGGTTTGGCATCAGCTCCAGCTATAGCAGAAATGGTTCAAGGCATAATTAAAGAAGATATGGGAAATATGCCAGTAAACAAAAGCTTTAATCCTATAAGAAAACCAAAAGTGAAATTCAGAAATCTTTCTCATGAAGAACAAGATAAATTAATTAAGGAAAATCCTAAGTATGGGAATATAATCTGCAGATGTGAATTGATTACTGAAGGAGAAATATTAGATGCAATACATTCCGAAATTCCAGCAACGACTATTGATGCTGTAAAACGAAGAACAAGAGCTGGTATGGGAAGATGTCAAGGTGGTTTTTGCGGACCAAGGGTACTTGAAATACTCGCTAGAGAGTTAGATAAAGATCCTACGAAAATAACTCAAAAAGGTTCTGATTCTTATGTGCTCAAGAAAAATAGCAGAGAATAGTTGGGAGGGATTGAAGTGAAACGAATTAAAACTGATGTAGCTGTTATTGGTGGAGGTCCAGCAGGGTTAGCCGCTGCAATAGAAGCGAAAAGACAAGGCGTGGATAATGTTCTTATAATTGAAAGAGATGTAGAATTAGGAGGAATATTACAACAGTGTATACACGATGGATTCGGATTACATAGATTCGGGAAAAGATTATCCGGTTGTGAATATGCAGAAAACTTTATTGAAGAAATAGATTACGAAGATATAGATGTAAAATTAAAGACTATAGTATTAGAAATCACTAAAGACAAGATGATATATGCAATGAATGAAAATGAAGGTATGATGCAAATTGAATGTGGTGCAATCATTTTAGCAATGGGTTGCAGAGAAAGAACACGTTCGCAAGTATTTATATGGGGAACAAGACCAAGTGGAGTACTTACAGCAGGAACAGTACAAAGGTATATTAATATGGAAGGTTATCTTCCATGTAAAAAAGCAGTTATTCTTGGTTCAGGAGATATCGGTTTAATTATGGCAAGAAGAATGACTCTTGAGGGTATAGAAGTTGAAGGAGTCTATGAATTGATGAGTTCACCTGGAGGGCTTACAAGAAATATATGCCAGTGTTTAAATGATTATGATATACCGATGCATCTATCAACAACTGTAGTAAGAATACACGGTGATAAGAAAATTGAAGGTGTAACTGTAGCGGAAGTAGATGAAAAAAGAAGACCTATAAAAAGTACTGAAAGATATATAGATTGTGACTTATTAGTGCTAGCTGTAGGATTGATTCCTGAAAATGAGTTATCAAGGAAATTGGAAGTCAAAATCGATCCACGTACTAAGGGTCCAGTCGTAGACGAGAGTTTTATGACTTCTGTAGAAGGAGTTTTTGCAGCAGGTAATGTAGTGACAGTTTTTGATCTGGTAGATTATGTATCATTAACAGGTGAAATAGCAGGTAGAGGCGCAGCAAAATACTTAGATGGAAAGCTGAATCTGGAGGATAGATATCAATCAATCGTACCAGGAGATAATGTTAATTTTGTTGTACCACAGATAATAAGATCGGATAATCTAGAAGAACATTTACCTATTTATTTCAGAGTTAAGCAAAAAGAGAAGAAAGTAAAAGTTATAGGTGAAATTGATGGGAAAATTTGTTTGGATAAGAAACATGTAGTTGTACTACCACCAGAAATGATTGTTGAAAATATAAAATCCGAAGAATTGAAATCAAGTAATAATGAATTAACAATTAGTGTAAAGGTGGGGTAGAAAATGAAAAAAGAATTTACTTGTATTGTTTGTCCTATGAGTTGTCACTTAACTGTATATAATGATGGAGATAAAATAGTAGTAGAAGGAAATACTTGCAAAAGAGGTAAGGTATTTGGTGAGAATGAATTTACTAATCCCAAGAGGATGCTAACTACTACAGTTAGAATCGAAGGTAGCCATCTAAAAAGATTAGCTGTAATTAGTAGTGATGAAATACCTAAAAATAAAATGTTTGAATGTGTTAATGAGTTGTATAAAGTTACTGTGAAAGCACCTATCAGCAGAGGCAATATTATTTTCCATAATATTTGTAGTACTGGTGTAGATATTATAGCTTCTAGGAGTGTAAAGAAGCTATAATGATTATATATGATTCTTGTTTTTGCAAATAAAAAAAGAAGGTAATTATTACCTTCTTTTTAAATAGTTCATTTATTATAGCTTAACTACATTCTCTGCTTGAGGTCCTCTAGCGCCTTCGACAACTTCGAATTCAACTTTTTGGCCTTCTTCTAGAGTTTTAAATCCATCACCTTGAATTGCAGAAAAATGTACAAATACATCATCTTCGCCTTCAACACAAATGAATCCAAATCCTTTTTCGCTGTTAAACCATTTTACGATACCAGTTTTCATTAAAACATCCTCCGAAATAAAATTATTTGTAATTCTTTACTAATATAGACTATCATATACAGCGAGAAATGTCAAATTTTATTTTAAAAAGAATTAATATTTTTATTCAAAAAATATAGTTTTATATAATTTTATGTTAACATTTCAGTATAATTTTACTATGAAATTAATATTTCTTTATATTTAATTATCTAGTATGGTAATATTTACCTTATTATTACGAAAATATTACCATACTTTTTTATTAAATACAAAAGTATGGTAATATTTTATGTTATAAAGAACTTCTAAGATATGTTGTTCCCATTAGATATTCATCAACTGATTTGGCAAGTTTTCTGCCTTCTGCTATGGCATGAACGACTAATGATTGACCTCGTCTCATATCTCCAGCGGCAAACACGCTTTCTATGTTAGTCATACAATTACTATCAGCTAACACGTTACCACGTCCATCGTAATTAACGCCAAAATCATCTAGCATACCTTTATGTTCGGGATGTAAGAATCCCATTGCAAAAAGTACTAAGTCGGCATCAAGTTGGAATTCGCTTCCTGGGATTTCCTGCATGGATTTTCTACCGTTCTCATCTGTAGTCCATGAAAGTTTAATACAGTTTATTTTTGTAACTTTTCCATCTTTGCCTTCAAACGATTTAGTTGCGATACTATAGTTTCTTATATCTTTACTGAATTTTGCCATCGCTTCCTTGTGAGAAGTTGAAGTTCTAAGAATCATCGGATATACTGGCCATGGTTGATTTTTGCTTCTTGATGCAGGAGGAGCATCAAGTAATTCTAGTTGCATAACATCAGTAGCACCTTGTCTTATTGATGTACCAACACAATCGGAACCAGTATCACCACCACCGATAACAATTACTTTTTTATCTTTAGCAGTAATGGATTCATTCTCTGCAACATCTTTTCCAACACTTCTTTTATTAGCTTGTGGTAAGAATTCCATTGCAAAATGAATACCTGAAAGATTTCTTCCTGATACCTCGAGATCTCTAGGTGTTGTTGAACCTCCAGTCAAACATATAACATCAAATTTGTTTTTTAATTCTTCTACACTGATGTCTTTACCTACATTAGTGTTAGTCTTGAAAAAGACACCTTCTTCTTCCATTTGATTAACACGACGGTCAATATATAATTGTGGAAGTTTATAATCAGGTATACCATATCTGAGGCATCCGCCTATGGCATCTGCACGTTCAAATACCGTAACGGTATGACCTACTCTTGCTAATTGCTGAGCTGCTGCAAGACCAGATGGACCTGAGCCTACAATAGCTATTTTTTTACCTGTATTTACAGCAGGGGGCTGTGGTTTTACTATTCCTTTTTCCCAACCTTTTTCAATAATAGCTAGTTCTATTTGCTTGCAGGTTATAGGTTTTTGATGGATACCAAGAACACAACCTGATTCGCATAGAGCTGGACATATTTTGCCTGTGAATTCAGGAAAGTTATTAGTAGTATGAAGAACTTCTAGAGCTTTATCCCATTGATTATTATAGACTAAATCATTATAGTCAGGAATAATATTGCCAAGAGGGCAGTTATAGCTGCAAAAAGGTACTCCACAATCCATACATCTAGATGCTTGTACTTTAATTTCATCATTATTTAATGGTAAATAAATATCATCAAAATTGTTGATTCTCTCTAGTTCCGGTTTATAATTACCAACTTTTCTTTCGAATTCTTTAAAACCTGTTGCTTTTCCCATTACTTACACCCCCTGAATTCAAGATTTTTCTCAAGTAGTATTTCTTTAAATGCTGGAGAAATGACTCTAATAAACTTATCTCTGTACTGTGAGAAATTATCAATTACTTCTTGAGCTTTTTTACTGTTAGTATATTTTATATGGTTCTCTAGTAGTTTCTTGATTCTTTTTTCATCACTGTCTAGTATGTTTTCAGTAATTACTAATTGGTAATTACATCTATTCTTTTCAAAATCACCTGCTTCGTCAAGAACATAAGCTATACCACCACTCATACCAGCACCGAAGTTTCGTCCTGTTGGACCTAGGATTAATGCAATACCACCTGTCATATATTCACAGCCATGGTCACCTACACCTTCAACAACTGCTGTAGCTCCTGAGTTTCTTACTGCAAAACGTTCTCCAGCAATACCGTTAATATATACTTCGCCATCAGTGGCTCCGTACAACAATGTGTTTCCTACGATAATATTTTTATCAGCATCGAATTTTGACTTATTGTTAGGATATACAATTATTTTTCCGCCAGATAAACCTTTTCCTAGATAGTCATTGGCATCTCCTTCTAGCTCAAATGTCAGACCGGAAGTAATGAAACTACCGAAACTCTGACCAGCAGAACCATTAAACTTGTAGTGTATAGTATCATTGTCTAATCCATTATCTCCATATTTTTTAGCAACTTTTCCTGCGAGCATTGTACCAACAGTTCTATTGATATTTCTAATAGGATATTCTTTGTTTACTTTTGTTTTATTATTGATAGCTTCTGTTGCATCGGCTATTAGTGTTCTATCAAAAATATCTTCTAAGCCATGTTCTTGTTCTTTTACACGTTTCGGTTGAATTCTTGATGGTAGTTCTGGTCTGTATAGTATAGAGTTGAAATCTATGTTTTTAGCTTTCCAATTCATTCTTGATTCATTTGGTTTTAACATATCTACACGTCCAACCATTTCATCAATTGTTCTAAAGCCCATTTCTGCCATGTATTCTCTAAGCTCTGTAGCTAAGAATGTAAAGAAATTGATTAAGTGTTCAGGTTTGCCTTTGAAATGCTTACGTAGTTCTGGATCTTGTGTCGCTACACCTACAGGACATGTATTCTTCTGACATTTTCTCATCATTATACATCCGCAGACTACTAAGGCAGCTGTAGCGAAACCGAACTCTTCTGCACCGAGTAAAGCTGCTATAGCAACATCTCTACCAGTCTTCAATTGACCATCTGTCTGAACCACGATTCTACTTCTAAGGTCATTCATGAGTAGTGTCTGTTGAGTTTCAGCTAAACCTAATTCCCAAGGGAGACCAGCGTATTTGATGGAACTAGCTGGAGAAGCTCCTGTACCACCATCATGTCCAGATACTAGCACTACATCCGCATGAGCTTTTGCTACACCTGCTGCAACTGTTCCAACTCCTACTTCTGAAACAAGTTTTACATTTATTCGAGCATCTTCATTAATATTCTTGAGGTCATATATGAGTTGAGCAAGATCCTCTATAGAATATATATCATGATGTGGTGGTGGAGAGATTAAATCAATTCCGGGAGTTGAATGACGTACTTTAGCTATAGCTTCACTAACTTTGTGTCCTGGAAGATGACCACCTTCACCTGGTTTAGCTCCTTGAGCCATTTTTATCTGAATTTCTTCTGCATTGACAAGATATTCAGCTGTTACACCAAAACGTCCTGATGCTACTTGTTTAATTGCACTATTTCTAGAATTTCCATCAGTATCTTTGACGAATCTTTTAGGATCTTCTCCACCTTCACCTGAATTGGATTTACCACCAATTTTGTTCATTGCAAGAGCTAAGGTCTCATGAACCTCTTTGCTAAGAGAACCAAATGACATAGCACCCGTTGCAAATCTTTTGACTATATTTTCTATAGGCTCTACCTCGTCAATAGGGATTGCTCCCATTGTTGAAAAATCAAACATACTTCTTATGGTACATAATCTTTCACTTTGATTATTTATATGGCTGGCATATTCTTTATAGAGGTCATAATTACCTGTTCTACATGAATGCTGTAATTTACTGATTGTATCTGGATTGAACAAATGTGTTTCTGCTTCTTTTCTCCAATGCAAATTACCACCTTCTAACAGATTTTTGTATGGATTTCTAAGAGAATTGAATGCTGCATTATGGCGAATGATGACTTCTTTTGCAATTATATCAAGTCCAATTCCTTCAATTCTTGAAGGAGTATTAGGAAAATATTTATCAATAACATCACTCTTGATTCCTACAGCTTCAAAAATCTGCGCTCCATGATAACTCTGAAGAGTACCGATTCCCATTTTAGATAAAATCTTAAGAAGTCCACTACCAAGAGCTTTTTTATATCTTGAGTAAGCTTCATCATATGAAATGTCTTCTGTAACATATAGTTTATCTTCAACAAGATGCATTATAGTATCAAATGCAATATAAGGATTGATAGCAGTAGCACCGTAACCTATTAACAATGCCATATGCATAACATCTCTAGCGTCTCCTGTTTCCACAATGATGTCTACTTTGGTTCTTAGTTTTTGCTTGATTAAGTGATGATGTACACTAGAAGTAGCTAATAAACTTGGTATTGGTGCATTGTATTTATCAATATTACGGTCACTTAAGATAATGATGTTATAACCTTCATTTATATTGCTTATTACGCGTTCATTAAGAGAATCAAGAGCTTCTTCTAGACCTTTTCCTTCCTTGCTGACAGGGAAGATAATAGGAATCTTGACTGCTCTGAAATCCTTGTGATGAATATGACGTATCTTTTCGAAATTGGCGTTATCTAATATTGGTGTATCTAGTTCTATGAAATTGATATTTTTCTTTTCGTTCAATTCACCAAGTATATTACCTTTGTAACCTAGGAATTGTTTTAATGACATAACTAATTTTTCACGAATAGGGTCGATTGGAGGATTAGTTACTTGTGCAAAAAGTTGTTTGAAGTAATTACTAAGTAATTGAGGTTTTTCGGATAATACTGCTAGTGGAGTATCGTTACCCATAGAACTTATAGGTTCTTTTCCTAAATCAACCATAGGTGCGATAACTCTCTTGAGTTCTTCCTCTGTATATCCAAAAATTTTCTGTAATCTTTTAATCCTGTCTTGGCTAAGTATTTGAGGATCATGAGGAGTAGGAAGATCTTCTATAATCAATTTGTTCTTATCTATCCATTTTTTATATGATTTTTTACTAGATAGTTCTTTTTTGATTTCTTCATCGGATATTATTTTTCCTTGTTCAGTATCAATTAAGAACATCTTTCCAGGTTCTAATCTTCCTTTTCTGATAATGGTTTCTGCCTCAAAAGGTAGTACGCCTGTTTCGGATGCCATAACTACTAAATCGTCATCAGTAACTAAATATCTTGCAGGGCGAAGTCCATTACGGTCAAGTGTAGCCCCTATCTTAATACCATCAGTAAATGCAATACCAGCAGGACCATCCCAAGGTTCCATCAATTTTGCATGATATTCATAATATGCTTTTTTATTCTCATCCATGGTTGAGTGTTCTTGCCAAGCTTCTGGTATCAGCATAGAGATGGCATGTGTCAATGATTTTCCACTAGCCACTAATAATTCAAGAGCATTGTCTAGGTTCATAGAGTCAGAACCGTCAGGTGTAATTATTGGGAATAATTTTTTTACATCTTCGCCTATAATATCTGATTTAAGAATACCTTCTCTTGCGTTCATCCAGTTAACATTGCCTCTTAGGGTATTAATCTCACCGTTATGTGCTAAGAAGCGAAAAGGTTGAGCTCTATCCCATGATGGAAAAGTATTAGTACTATATCTTTGATGGACCAAGGCTATTGCACTTATCATATCAGAATCTTGTAGATCAGGGAAAAATTCTGGTATCTGTCTAGCAAGAAGCTGACCTTTATATATCATCGTTCTACTTGAAAGACTACATATGTAGAATGCTTCAGTATATGCATGAGATGCCTTTCTTATAGCTTTTTCAACTAGTTTTCTAACTACAAATAACTTTGTTTCGAATTCAGTAGTTGATAAATCACCTTTTTTAATAAATATCTGGTGTACCATTGGTCTAGTACCTCTAGCTGTCAAACCGCATGCTCTTTCATTAACGGGAACATGTCTCCAGCCTATTAGATCAAGATTTTCTTTTTCTAGATATTTTTCGAATACACCTTCACAGAAATATCTAGCATTGGGTTCTTGAGGTAAAAAGACCATTCCAACACCGTACTTGCCTTCTTCGGGTAAAGAAAAGCCTAATTCGTTCATTTCTTTTGTTAAGAATTTATGTGGAATCTGGATTAAAATACCAGCACCGTCACCTGAATCAGGATCAGAACCAACAGCACCACGGTGAGTAAGGTTAACTAACACTTTTAATCCTTGTTCTATTATTGTATGGGATTTATTACCTTTCATATGAGCAACAAAACCAACTCCACAATTATCTTTCTCGAATTGTGGGTCATAAAGACCTTGTTTCTCAGGTAAGCCAAAAGAGTTATTCATATCATTGCCTCCTTGTTGTTGTATAGAGAGTATTTTAGATAGTATACCATAAATTATTAGATAATTCAATACAATGAAGGATGAAATATATGTCGATTCATAATGAAGACTTTGTGAAATGTTACTAAATACATGTAGGAGAATATGATAGTGTGCTATATGTGAATGTTATAATCACTACTTGTTAAGTGCTTATAAGGAAATTTATGGGTAATATAGAATATAAAGTGAAATTTTTTACTTGGTATCCATCATAAAAAAATATAAAATAGTTATTTTTTTAAAAAATAGACATAAACAAGCCCTTAATAATATATATATTATACAAGATGAAATTACTTACTATTAACAAGTAACAAAATATTTCATAGGTAACTATAATCATTAGTATAAATGAATAATATATGATAAAATAAGTGTGGAGTATATATTTTACAAATGAAACAATATATGGAGGTTATTTGATGAGGTATATAAAATTAATGATGATTGTGTTGGTTATAATTATGCTTAGTGGTTGTACAGAAACAGAAGACACTTTAGAGGATAATAATATAGATAATGAAAATGACGAACTTATTCAAACACCACCTGATACAAAAAAAGATACAAACGAACCAGTCACTGTCAAAAGTGATACGGTAATAACAAGAGCAGTAGCAGCAAAAATGATTGCACTTGCAAATTTTGATAAGAAAACAATTGAAATAAGTGATAGAGAAATTGAATTTGAAGATTCTACGCCTGATAATTGGTTCGATAAATATATTAATATTGTTGTTATTAATAAATGGATGCTGGGAGGAACTAAAACATTTAATCCTTTAAGGCCATTAACCAATAAAGAATTAGAGACTGTAAGCCAAAGATTTGATATTGATTTGAAAAAACATGATATTGATTTTGATAGTAATGATGATGCAGTGGATTATAATGATTTTATGTCTTTTTATGATGTACTATGCAAAAAAAATGAGGACGAAGGTGGAATCAGGACTAAGAAATTAATCGTTTTTGCAACGCCAGCTAATAGTAGTAGTCTTAGATCTTGGCAGATGGCTACTAATTACGGTATGTATACTTTTGAAGGATTGACATTGGATTGTTATCTTGATAAAGAAATAGAAGTGATAATAAGAAATAGGGAAATCGTTGCAGTAAAAGAAATTAGGAATGAAATACCTAAATTGACCAATGCATATATAGAAGAAATAAATGAAAATGTAGCTACAGTTTTTATGGGTGGTGTCAGTCGAGATTTTACTATAAATCATGATCAATACAAGCATAAGAAAAACTGTATAGGGGATATAATCATCAATGATGGACATATAACAGGAATATTGTTAAAAGAAAATATGATATCCAACAAAGTACTATCAATAAGTAATGATAAGGTTGATATTAATGAATTAGGAACATACTCTTTGACTGATGATGCAAAAGTATATTCTACAGTAGATGGATTACACTTTAAGAGTGTCAGTAATATCATTGTCGGATATGAATCAACTAATTTCATTGTTGATGATAATGGCTATGTATGTGCTGCAATCATAAGGGATAAAGTAGATATGAAAGATATTAGAGTGCTGATTAGCACAACTGGTTTTGCAAACAAATATCATGATAAGGTAGAAGTGACAGCATCGACAGATTATATTATTGAATATGAAAATGATAAAAAACAGGTAAAGGCTAATGAAGTTACTAATATCAACAATGATTATTTTAGAGATGGTAACAGAGTATATATAAAACCATTGAATGATGGTAAGATAACAATAAATAATATTAAAAGAGGTAATGGTAATTCAGCTTTTATACCTTCTTATAGAGGAAAATTAGAAATAGTAAAAGATTCAGAAGGATATTTGATTATTAATGAAGTCCCCATAGAAGAGTATTTATATGCGGTGGTACCTAGTGAAATGCCTACTTCATATGGGCTGGAACCGGCTAAAACTCAAGCGGTATGTGCTAGAAGTTATGCATATACACAATTTAATTCCAACAGTTATTGTAAGTATGGAGCACATGTCATAGATAGTGTCAGTTCGCAAGTCTATAATAATACTCCAGAGAACGAAACATCAATAGAAGCTGTAAAAGCGACAAGCAGAAAAGGGCTTACTTATAATGGTAATGTTGTCTCGGCTAATTTCTTTTCCACTTCTTGCGGATATACAGCAAGTTCAGGTGATGTATGGGCAAATGGTAGTACCCATGAATTTCCAAATTATTCGCCTGAATATCTTACTGGAAGTCCTCAGTTTGATGGAGAAACCAAATACCAAGATATGCAAGATGAAGAATTGTTTCGAGAATTCATATTGGAGGATACAATCGACAGCTATGATAAGCAATTCTCCTATTACAGATGGTCAGTTGAGTTGACTAGAGAACATATTGAATCAACTATCAATAATACCATAGGCAAGAGATATGATATACAACCGAAACAGATAAAGACATTGGATGAAAATAAGATATTCAGAAGTAGACCAATAGATGGTATAGGAGAATTAAAAGATATTGCTGTATACAAAAGAGGAAAAAGCGGTATTATAACAGAAATGCTTATTGAAGGTTCAGAAGGTGTTGTGAAGGTATCAACTGAATATAATATCAGATTGTTGATTTCGCCTTACAGTTATATCAAAGGAGAAGAAACGGCTCCTGTCATTTTACAAGATGGTAGGGAAGTCAGAGGGTCAATGATGCCAAGTGCTTTTTATATTATGGATAAAGAATATGATAAAGACGGTAACCTAATCAAAATACTCTTTAGAGGAGGGGGTTACGGTCATGGAGTAGGAATGAGCCAAAATGGTGTAAAAGGCATGGTTGATAAAGGTTACAAGTATGAAGAGATATTAAGCCATTACTATAATGGAACTAAAATCAAAGAAATATATTAAATATTTCCTTTTGTAGAATGATTATAATATGGTATAATAATTTAACAAATCAATATCAGTGTGATGAAAATATGTTTATGCAATTAATATTATATTTTCATCTTGGGTATATGATTTTTGTATTATTCTACTTAAATTATATGAAAGGTAATTATAAAATGTTGTGACAATATTTATTGTTTTGAAATGACTAGCTAATATGGAATATATAATAGAGCAGGTGACATAAATGAACAGAAAGATTTTGACAGTAATAATTTCTATAATAGTAGTAGTAGGTATTTTGATTATAACCTATATTTCGAAAGAGAATAATGGTAGAGAAATAAAACAAGATATTGAAATAAAAGATAATAATCTAAATGGAACGAATTTTGAGAATCTGGATTTACCTGAGAATTATGATATTAGACAATTCGACGGTATCACTCTTAATTTTATTGTTGAAAATAATTTGTACGCTAATGTAATTCTTCATGAAAGTGAAGAATTTCAGAAGATTACAGGCATCAATATTAAGGTGAAAGCTGTGGATTTTGATACATTGGTGCAGAAGGTAAATCTGGATTTTATAGCGAAAGCTGGAAAATACCAGCTTATATATGTGGATCCCTATCAAACCCTAAATAGGTTTTATGACTATTTGGAGGTTCTTAATCCCTATAATACAAATCCTGATTATCCCCATATCATTGGTTATACTGATGACTTTATAGATAACCAAAAACAGGTAGTTTCTTATTTTGCCGATGATAATAACCTGTATACAGTACCTTTTGATAGTACGACAATGATATTGTATTACAGAAAAGATATATTCGATAAATACAAAGATCAATTCATGGAACAAAATGGATATGACCCTACACCAGGATCTAAAGATTTTACATGGGAAAAATACATTGAAGTAGCAAACTGGATTGATGAAAATGTACCCGATGAAGAAGTTAAATATGGAAGTGGACATATGGCGCAGAAGCATAATTCCATCTTCTGTGATTTCTCTAATGTATTAGCTTCTTATGGAGGAGATTACTTTATAGAAGATAACATTAATACTCTTGGACTAAAGTCTTTCACTAATATCAATGTCAAGGATAAGGAATTTATTAAAGCTCTTGATATCTATAAAGAAATAGTAAAATCTTCTTCTTCGCAAAGTGTAAATTGGAATTGGACAGACTCAGCCAATGCTTTTAGAAATGGAGAAATAGCTATGATGCCTAATTGGGATGAAAATTATACCTATATGGAGGACAAACTTCATTCAAGAGTCGCAGGAAAAGTAGGTTATTGTATATTACCCTATGGCGATGAGAAAAGTGCCAATATCTTTGGCGGTTCAGGTATAGGAATTAATAAATATGCTACAAATATAGAAAAAAAAGCGTCATGGCTTTTTATAACTTGGGCGACCTCCAAAGATATGCAGTTGAAGGTACTCAAACATCCTGAAGGAGGAAGTTTACCCACAAGAAAATCGCCTTATGAAGATACATTGATTGATAAACATATCAACAATCCAGAAGAGATATCTACACAAGATACATTCATAAAACATATGAGTGCAGTACTAGATGCTTGGAAACCTGAAAATCTGTACTTGAGACCACAGATATCTAATTTCTACGATGTAGAACAAATAATAATCAGCAACCTTCATGATATGGTAGAATATGACTTGGATACTAATGAAGTTAGTGAAAAGATATATTCCCAGTTAAGACAGATACAATTACAAGAATAATCGGCACAGGAGAGAATGCAGATGAAAAGAATAAGGGTATATCATGCTTTACGTGTCAAACTTGGTATAATCGCCATAGTATTGATTGCACTTCCTGTAATAGCGATATCTATTACCTATTCAAAAACTGTTAAGGAAATCATTAAAAATAAATATACTGATACAGCTATACAATCCGTATTTGAAACAGGAGAAAAAATTGATTTTATTTTAAAGGATATTGAAGAATTTTCTACAGTAATAATATCTAACAACAATTTGCTTCATATGCTAAAAAACGAAGCTGACTATGGAGTCGATGATTTCAAAAACGTACTTAGAGGATTCATTACGTCAAGAGATGATATAGAAGTGATTGACCTGCTTTTGCAGGAGAGAAATTATTCTATTGGAGCAACTAAGATAACAAGCAATTATAAAGCCGATGAAGCACTTGAAAATTCTTCTGGACAACCTATATGGATTCCTACCAAGAAGGAGAATATAGAAATACTATCAGGAATATTTGATAAATATTATTTCACACTGGCTCGTAGAATTATAGACTTCAATACTCTAGATGATTATGGATATCTGTTGATTGATCTGGAAGAAGTCATATTGGAACAATCTTATAAAAGCTTAATTGATGATGAGAATACTGAACTTTTCATTTGTGATAAAAACGGTACCATAATAAGCCATACAGATAAAGATAGAATAGGTACATCAATAACAGCTCAGCCATATGCTCAAAAGGTTCTAAGTAGCAAGGATTTTAATAATTATGTTCAGTACAAAGATAAAATAGATAAAGTAGCTATCTATTCTACAATAGAAAGTAACGGATGGAAAATTATCAAGACTATTTCCACAGGATATCTATATGAAGAGATAAACAAGATACAAAAATATTTTCTCCTTGGAGGATTTCTATATGGTATAGTTATAATTCTATTCATGATTTTCTTTTCCATCAGATATACTGAACCCATGATGAAAATGAAGAAGGTAATCAATAAAGTAGAACAAGGGGATCTGACCGTTAGGACGGAAGTACATTCCAATGATGAAGTGGGACAACTAGGTGATAGTCTCAACAATATGATTTCTGAGATGGAAGTGCTTATAGATAAATTGGTAAAAGAAGAACAAGAAAAGAAAGAAGTGGAGTTAGAAGCGCTTCATGCACAGATTAACCCCCATTTCTTGTATAATACGTTAAATACAATCAAATGGATGGCTAAGATTCAAGGAAACAAAAGTGTTAGTAGGGCGATAACAGCTTTAATCAAATTATTGAGGATAAGTACCAATTTAGGAAGAGAAATGATTACTCTCGGAGAAGAGATTGATTATGTTAAGAATTATATAGTCATACAGAAACTAAGATTCAATGAAGCTATTAATGTAACTTATGATATTGACGATGAGTGTATGGAATTAACGGTCCCAAAATTATTTTTACAACCTATAGTTGAAAATGCAATTATATATGGTATAGGAGATGAAAATAATGATCTGAACATTAATATAAAATCTTTTATAGATAATGGGGATTTGATAATAGAAATAATTGATGATGGACCTGGAATAGAAGATGAGATACTGAAAAAAATCTTTAAATCAACATCGGATAAAAACAAATTCAGTAAAGTTGGTCTTAACAACGTCAATCAAAGAATCAAGCTATATTGTGGTAAAGGTTATGGAGTTCAAATAGAAACAAAAGTAGGTACTGGAACATTGGTGAGAGTTGCATTAAAAGTCAATGAATAGCTTAATGACAGAAAGAACGGGGTGCTATTAGATGTATAGAGTACTAATTGTTGATGATGAAGTGCTTGTAAGAGTTGGATTGAAAACAACGATTGATTGGGAGAACATTGGTTTTACTGTAGTGGCTGAGGCATCAAATGGAGAACAAGGGTATGAACAATATAAGAAATATAAGCCTGATGTAATCATAACCGACATCAGGATGCCGAAAAAAGATGGTCTATGGCTTGTGGAACAAGCTAGAAAAGAAAATCCAGATGTTAAAATATTGGTTCTAACATGTTATGATGAGTTCTCATACGCTAGAAAAGCTTTAAAAGTAGGTGCAGATGATTATATATTGAAATCCGAAGTCGAAGACGAAGAACTTATTAGTATAATGAATAAAATAAAAAATAAAATTGAAGCACAGAACAGAAAAAAAGATAAACACATCAAAGTCAGAAAAAACACTAATGATATGAAAAGAGCTTTATTTGACGATATGATAAAATTAGATTTCGTCATTGATGATAAACTAAAAGAAAGATGTAAAAACCTTGAATTCCCATATATAAATACTAAATTCGTATTCTTAAGTATTGTTGTTAATAATGAAAATGTATCAAAAGAAGATGTTGATAGAATCAGGCAAATCAATCAAGCTGTCATGAATATTTTTTATGAACAATTAAGCGAAAGAAATATAGAATATCTTTTTACCATTGCCGATAAGAAATATAACTTTTTGCTATCATCATCTAAGCTTAGCATATCTGAATTGAAGCGTATATTTCTCTCTGTAGAAAATGCAGCTAAACAATATTTTGATACTCCTGTAAATGTTGTTTACATTAATCCAGTAAAAGAACTAAGTGAACTAGAACAGATATATAAACAATATACTAAGAAATCACAGATATTATTTTATAAAACAGAGCACAATGCTTCTATTATAATAATTAATAACATAACATTTAACGATGTTAACGTATTCGACCTGAAGAACGAGTACAATAAACAAGTTATAGAATATATTGGGCAAGAAAATCTTGATGCTTCCAATAAATTAATCATTGAGGTAAGTAAATACTTTAGAGAAAATATCATTAATCCCAAAACGGCTAAAATATTCTATTCCAATTTAGTAGGTGACATATTCAATTCATTCGGACAGCTATTCGTTAATAATAAAGATATCAATAACCTAGAATATTATCACTACCAAATAATAAACTGTGGAAATCAAGAAGGTATAATAGAATTATTTAATGGATTAATAGGAAAAGTAATAGAAGTATTGCAAAATCTAACCCATGACCATTCAAAACTACTGGTTAACAGAGCGATTAACTATATAGAAAACAACTACCAGCAAAAAATATCTCTAGAAGATGTTGCCATGGACCTTAACCTATCAAAACACTATCTATGCAATATCTTCAAAAAAGACATAGGAAAAACTATGTCCCTATACATCAATGAACTAAGAATCGAACAAGCTAAAAAGATGCTCCTGAAACCAGATAACAAAATAAAAGAAATATTTGAAAAAGTAGGTTTCTCCAATCAACAATATTTCAGTAAAGTATTCAAAAAAATAACCGGAATGACCGTAATGGAATATAAAGAAAAACAAAAATACAAAATAAATATGTAGTAAAACCAACTATTCATTACTAAGTATACTTATGTGACTTACAACCAATTACTAACAAAAATTAATAAATTCATTAATTCAATCACAATAAAAAGACGCTTATATGACCTTAAAACAGTCTGTCCTCCACTTATATGGAGCCAGACTGTTTTATATTACTATCTTCTATTCCTTTTCACACAAGCATTTCTCCCCAAAATCTCTTGTTTTCAATCCATTATTAAAATTATATAATCATATCCCACATAACTCCTGATATATATACATCTTACACAAAAACATAAATGTGATAAATAGTTAGTTTTACGAAGACCGATCCTTCAGGAGTAAGGCGAAGTAAAACTAACTATTTATCACAAACGTATCCTCCCGTGAGCCACCACTACCCAACTAATATCTTTTAAAAAACTTTGTTAAAAAATATTAAAATTCACATCCCATAAATATAAAAACTATAACTATTTCATCACAAAACCCTATCCTCCAAATACATTTTGTGCAAAATCCCTTATAAAATATTAATATAGTATAAAAAAATATTAACTAAGTATAAAAAAATACATTAATCATTAGTTAATATTTTAACGAGTAAAATTGTATAAAAAATTAATAATATAGACCATTTGTTTGTTGGTAATTATGGTATATCATTATACCTACAAAAGCAAACAAGTTAAATTGCACAATACAGTTGAAAGGAGATGACAAGGCTATGAATCAAAACATAAAATTAAGAGTTTCTAATATTGAAAAATCATTTCCAGGTGTAAAAGCGTTAGATAATATTAATTTTGCAGTTGAAAAAGGTACAGTTCATGTAATCTGCGGTGAGAACGGAGCAGGTAAATCTACCCTTATGAAAGTTATTAATGGTATATATAAACCAGACTCCGGTCAAGTCTTGATTGATGAAAAAGCAGTCGATATAAAAAATCCAATTCAAGCCAGAAGCCTTGGTATATCAATGATATTTCAAGAGCTCAATTATATACCTGAAATGACAATAGAGGAAAGCTTATTTGTTGGTAATTGGCCTAAAGACAAACTAGGGAAGGTAGATTGGCATGAGATAAGGAAACGTACTTTGGAACTGTTGAAAAAAGAAAATCTTAAGTATTCTCCTCAAACTAAACTAAAAGATTTGACAGTATCGGATATTCAGATGTTAGAAATACTAAAAGCCATTTCATATAATTCAGATATCATAATAATGGATGAGCCCACATCTGCTATAACTCAAAACGAAGTTAAGGTTCTATTTGAAAAGATCAATGAATTAAAAAGCAGAGGTGCTTGTATAATTTATATTTCTCACAAAATGGAAGAAATATTTCAGATCGCTGATAATATAACAGTGTTTCGTGATGGAGCAGTAGTTGATTCAAGACCAAAAGATAAATATGACATGGATACAGTAATTGCTCAAATGGTTGGAAGAAAGATGAGTAATGATTATCCAAAAGAAAAAGTACAGTTAGGTAAAAATGTTTTGGAAGTAAAAAATCTAAACCATGAAAAAAATTATAGAAATGTAAGTTTTAATGTTCGTGAAGGTGAAATTATTGGATTTGCTGGACTAATGGGTGCTGGTAGATCAGAAGTAATGAGAAGCTTATTTGGCTTGGATGAACATGAATCCGGTCAAATTCTTATAAAAGAAAAAGAAGTGAAGATTAAAAATGTAAAAGATAGTATTGATAAAAAAATGGTTATGCTATCCGAAGACAGAAGACGTTTTGGAATTGTTCCAGTAAGAAGTGTAAGAGAAAATACTTCCCTTGCCAGCTTAAAAAGATTTATATTTAAAGGCAGGTTGCATGAAAAATTAGAAAACAAAACAGTAGCAGAATATTGTAAAAATATGAATGTAAAAACACCGACTTTAGAAACATCTATTGAATCCTTAAGTGGTGGAAATCAACAAAAAGTCATTTTAGCAAAATGGATGGTAACGGATCCGGATATTTTAATCTTAGATGAACCAACACGTGGTATTGATGTAGGAGCTAAATATGAAATATATAAACTGATGACAGATTTAGTTAAAGAAGGAAAAGGGCTTATCATGGTTTCGTCAGAACTTCCTGAACTTATTGGTATGTGCGACAGAATCTATGTTATGGCAAAGGGAGAAATAACTGGAGAGCTAACAAGAAAAGATTTTACTCAAGAAAATATTATGAGGTTAGCTACGAAAACCAAATAGTTAGATGGAGGAGATAGAACATGAGAACTAATAAAACATGGGCAGCCATAAAAAGCAAATACAGCATATATTTAGTACTTCTAGCATTATTTATAATCTGCTGTATAGCTAACAAGAATTTTGCCACTATAAATAACTTTTCTAATATATCAAGACAGATTTCAGTTGCAACCATATTAGGATTTGGTCAGACGATACTTATTATTTCAGGAATGCTGGATTTATCATCTGCTTCTGTTCTTGCTCTAGCAGGGGTATTATCAGTTGATGTATATAAAATGACAGGTAACCTATTATTAGCATTTGTAGTTGCAATAATAGCAGGTGTACTTTGTAACATTATTAATGGAATGATGGTAACTAAGTTCAAAGCCCCACCTTTTATTGCTACACTTGCAATGATGACTATGGCTCGTGGTGCAGCATTATTATACACAAAAGGACAAAATATTTATCAAATCGGTGATTATACAGTATTTGGACAAAAGTCTATTATGGGAATTCCTATTCCAATGATATTCTTAGTGGTAATACTTATTATTACTTGGTATTTATTGAAACATACAACATTCGGACGTTCTACTTATGCCATTGGAGGTAATGAAGAAGCCGCTAATGCATCCGGTATCAATGTCAACAAGATCAAAATGAAAGCTTTCATAATAAATGGTATTTTCGTAGGTATCGCTGGTTTGTTATTCATGTCTCGTAATAATGGGGGTATGCCTAACGGAGCTGTTGGTTATGAATTCAAAGCCCTTACAGCAGCTGTAATAGGGGGAACAAGTTTCAGCGGTGGTGTAGGAACAGCAGCAGGTACTTTAGCAGGTGCATTCATCGTAGGATTTTTGGATAATATCATGGTACTTGCAGGAGTCAACTCATATGTTCAACAGATAGTACGTGGTGCAATCATTGCCCTTGCTGTTATATATGATATATGGGCTAAGACTAAGAGGACTAAAAGTAAACTTGGTAGTATAGAGAAGAAAAAGAAAAGCACTAAAAATTAATTCAGAATCTTATATGGGATTTGCTTATATAACAAAGTTATTTAAGTAAGCTCATATTTAGATAAAATAACTTGAAATGAGACTTCTATTACAAATTAAAGGAGGAATTTAAATGAAAAAGATTTTGGTAGTAACATTAATAGTATCAATGATTACTTTCATGTTCGCGGGGTGTCAATCATCTGAAAAAGACAGTAAAACTGATGATGGTACTAAGGTAACAGAAGAAAAAGATACAAAAGATGCAGATAAACCTTATAAAGTCGCTTTTATAGCTAGAGCTCAGGCAGATTCATTTGCAGCATGGTTAGCGAATTCTGTTATGGAGGAAGCTGATAAATACGATAACATCACAGTAGATGTATTTGACGGACAAGCATCAGATGATACAGAAAACTCATTAATTGAAAATGCAATAACTAATAAATATGATGCTATAATAATTCAACCTAATAATGGTGAAGCTCAGAGACCTTACGCTGAGAAAGCTGTTAAGGCAGGAATCGTAACAATAACAACTAATGCACGTATCGATGATATTGAGGGAGCATCTTCAGTAGATGCTGACCCATATGAGCAAGCTAAGGTTAATGCAGTTGCAGCTCTTGACCAAATTCCAGAGAATGCTAACGTAGTAGTATTAAAAGGCCCTCCAGGAAACTTCCACGCTGATAAGAGATACGAAAGCTGGAAAACTGAATTCTTGGATAAACGTCCAGATGTAAAAGTAGTTGGAGATGAAATTGCAAACTGGAACAAAGATGAAGCTATGAACTATATGGAAACTTGGATTCAAGCTAATGATAAAATAGATGCAATTATCGCAATGAATGACAATATGGCTGCTGGTGCTTTAGAGGCAGTAAAAGGCAATGACAAATTCAAAGATATCTTAGCATATGGTGTAGATGGTACAGCAGAAGCTGCATTGTTGATAAAAGATGGACTTATGACATCAACATGTTTACAAAGTGCTTATGATCTAGCAGAAGCTTTACTAGATACAGCCAACAAATTATTAACTGGAGAAGAAGAGCAAATCGATATCGATATAGATTGTCCATTAATCAATAGTGATAATGTTGATGATACTATAGAAATGCACAAGAAAGCAGGAGCATTATAAAAATCAATAATAACTGATTGGTACGCAGCTTAAATGCTCGTACCAATTTTCTTAAAATGAGGAGGAAACGTATATGGAAAACAGAGCTGTATTTATGCAAGGAACTAATAATATGACATTTAAAGATGTTGAAATGCCAAAACTTTCAGAAAAAGATGTGTTAATCAAGGTTGATACAGTAGGTATCTGTGGTTCGGATGTTCATTACTATCAACATGGTAGAATTGGAGATTTCATTGTAAATGGTGATTTTATATTAGGACATGAGTGTGCAGGTGAAGTAGTTGAAGTAGGAAGCGAAGTCAAGAATCTTGCTGTTGGAGATAGAGTGTGTTTAGAACCAGGAAAGACTTGTGGTAAATGTGAATTTTGTAAAGAAGGTAAATATAATCTATGCCCTGATGTAGAATTTTTTGCAACACCTCCATATCATGGAGTTCTTCAAAATTACGTGAAACATCCAGAAGATATGTGTTTCAAATTACCTGATAACGTAAGTAATATGGAAGGTGCTTTAGTTGAACCACTTGCCGTAGGTCTACATGCAGCTAGTATAGGTGAAGTCAAACTAGGTGATACAGTTGTCATATTCGGAACAGGTTGTATCGGACTTGTTACATTACTATCATGTAAAGCAAGAGGAGCTTCTAATATCATCGTAGTAGACGTTTTGGAAAATAGATTAAAAATGGCTGAAAAACTTGGAGCAACTTCAGTGATTAATGCAAAAGAAAAAAATGTAATCAAGGAAATAGAATCATTGACTGATGGAAAAGGAGCTAATGTGGTTATAGATACAGCAGGAGCAGAAGCAACAGTCAAACAAACTGTAGATGTAGTAAAACGTGGTGGAGTTATTGTATTGGTTGGTATGACTCCTAAAGATGAAGTAAGCTTTAACTTTATGAAATTAATGGGTAAAGAAGGAGAAGTAAGAACTATATTCAGATATAGAAACTTATATCCAGTTGCAATAAATGCTATTGCTAGCGGTTCTATAAATGTTAAGCAAATTGTCAGTCATGAATTTGACTTCGAACATACAAAAGAAGCTTTCGATTTTGTTGTAAACAATGCTAGTGAAGTTGTAAAAGCTGTTATAAAAATAAATTAATAGCAGGAGAAAGTAGGGATTAACATGTATTTTATAGGTATTGATATAGGAACTACATCTGTTAAGATAATAGCTACAGATGAAACTGGAAATGTTATTAAGACTATAAGTAAAGAATATCCTATCTATTTTCCTGAACCACTATGGTCAGAACAAAATCCCGAGGATTGGTGGAAACAATCTAAGCAAGGTTTATTGGAATTACTAGAAGGATTAGACAAGAAAAAAGTAAAAGCCATTAGTTTCAGTGGTCAAATGCATGGATTAGTTACACTTGATGAAAGTGATGATGTCATAAGACCTGCATTACTTTGGAATGACCAAAGGACGGACAAAGAATGTGAATATCTTAACAAAGAAATAGGGCAGAAAACTATATCCAGTTGGACTGGTAATTTAGCCCTTACAGGGTTTACAGCTCCAAAAGTTTTATGGCTCAGAAAACATGAACCGGAAAACTTCAGTAAGATTAAGAAGATAATGCTTCCAAAAGACTATATAGCATATAAAATGTCTGGTGTATTCGCAACTGACGTATCAGATGCTTCAGGTACTTTATATATGGATGTTAAAAATAGAAAATGGTCAAAAGATATGTTAGAGCTTCTTCATATTGCTGAAAATCAATTGCCTAAAATATACGAATCTTTTGAGCCTATAGGTAATATAAAGAGCGATTTGGCAGATGAACTAGGTATAAATAAAGATGTAAAAATAGTCATAGGTGGAGGAGACCAAGCTGTTGCTGCTGTAGGAGGCGGTGTAGTTGAATCAGGTTCTTGTTCTATATCACTTGGAACTTCAGGTGTAGTGTTTACATCTAATGAGAATTTCTTCGTTGATAAAAACAACAGTCTTCACTCTTTCTGCCATGCTAATGGTAAATATCACTTGATGGGTGTAACATTAGCTGCCGCTTCATCATTGAAATGGTGGGTGGAAGAGATCAATAAGACTAAAGATTTTGATGGATTGCTAGAAGAATCGGAAGATGCCAAGATTGATGACAGTTTATTCTATCTTCCATATCTAATGGGAGAAAGAACACCTCATAATGATCCTAATTGTAGAGGATTGTTCATAGGTATGAATATGACTCATGAGAGAAAAAATATGACAAGAGCAGTCTTGGAAGGAGTAGCTTTCTCCCTTCGTGATACTTTTGAGATAATGAAGAAAATGAGTATTGAAATAAACAGCATAAGCATCAATGGTGGTGGTTCCAAGAGTAGATTATGGTGTCAGATAATGGCTGATGTACTTGATGTGAAAGTGAACAAATTAAATACTAATGAAGGACCAGCATATGGAGCATCAATATTAGCGGCTGTTGGTTATGGACTTTTTGATTCTGTCGAAGAAGCATGTAAAAAGTTCATTAAAGTTACTGAAGGCATAGAACCAGACCAAGATAATGTAAATAAATATAATGATAAATATAAAAAATTCGTTAAGATATATCCAGCAACAAAAGAACTGTTCAAAGAAATAATATAAAGATAAGCTTTAAATAGAAAATATGTTAAATAAAAAAAGGCTGTATATAATACATTGAATCATAGGATAAACATAAGATGATAATGTCGTTATCACTTAGTTTGATCATGAAATGTATTATATCAGCCTTTTCATTTATTCTTCTCGAAATATATGGCGTTCAGTTCACCACCTACCAAAATGATTATGCTGCATAGGTATAGCCATATCAAAAGTATGATTATACTTGCTAGACTACCGTACATATATGAAAAATTACCTATCTTATCCACATAGAAAGAAAAGATGAAGGACATAACCAACCATCCTATAGTCGAAATTATTGCACCAGGTACGACTTCTTTAAAAGTTATCTTCTTATTGGGTGAAGCATTATATAGCAGAATGAAGAAGAAAAACAGTAGTACCATTGCAAAGAGTATTCTTATAAGATCTATTATACCTTCCAAACCCGTAGGCAGATAAATATATGAAAATGCCAAATTAAGCAATTTGTTCCAAAAGATAATAAGGATAAAAGTAATTATCAGAACTATCGCAAATGCTATCGTGTATACGAATGACATCAACCTCAAAAAAATATATGAACGAGTTTCTTTTTCTTTATATGCTTTATTAAGGCTTGTTATTATAGCCATTATGCCTTTGGAAGCAGCCCATATTGTAGCAATAAGAGCAATTGACAATAAAGTGTCACTCTGAGTGTTCTGTATATCTTCCGTTATGAAACCTATAACTCCAAAAATCTCTTCTGGAAAAATATCTTTGAATTGATAGAGTACATCTACATTGGATAATGATGTATAACTAAGTATCTGCATCAAAAACAATATAAAAGGGAATATGGATAACAGTATATAAAAAGTGAGTTTTGAAGCCCAAGCTGTAATATCGTCTGATTGTATTCTTTTAACTAGATCAACGAATACAATGGCTTTTTTTAAATTCATAGAAAGCTTCCTCCTAATTAATACAATTGGTGCTTAATATAATAATATTATTATAAGCAAAAAATGGAAGTATATCAAGGAATATTTCTTACCTACGCATGTTGTCTGGATAGCAAGTGACAATAAAATGAATTGGTTTAATAATTGCAATGTTTTCGTTAATATTATAGTAGTTAGTTACAATATCATAAAGTAAAATGTAATCATAATTATTATTAACATTTCAATGATAGATTAGCCTGTTTAAATTTACTAGGAGACATACCTTTTATCTGATGAAATGTTCTTGTAAAAGAACAATATGACTTAAAACCGGAAGTAAAAGCTATTTCGGTGATTGATAGATTAGTTGACAGTATCAACATACAAGCATTTTTGATTCTAATCTCATTCAAAAAAGATATGAAATTCTGACCAAATTGTTTTTTGAATTGACTACTGATATAAGGCTTACTCAAATGAAACAGATTAGATAGTTTTTCTAATGTTATATTATCTTGATAGTGTGAATGTACATAATAAATAATTTCCCATATAAGTTGATTGGAATTATTATTGATTGAAGCCTTGGAGTTGATATTTTTTTCTAAGGAACTATCAAGATTATTATAACGAAAGCGGTTGATTATTATAAATAATTCGATTAATTTAGCCTTAATCATTTTGTTTTTGGATATGTAAAAGTTAGTTTGTTCTTGAAGTAATTGGTTCAATATATCTTCAATGATTAATGAAATTTTTTTATTAAGGTATATTAAGGAAGGTAAATTCGTGAATAATAGTTCATATAAATCTGATGTTGCCGAATCGGTATCATAAATTGAGTCCAAGGAAATTTCACCATTGATAAGGGAGACAGGATTGCTCTCATCTGATGATAATTGATGAACTTGATAAGGAAGAACGATGCAGAAGGTTCCTGATTTTAAAATATATTCTTTCCCATTAAGTGTTTCACTACCAGTTCCTTGATATACATAGTAGAATTCCACAAAATCATGTTTATGTGGTAGAAAATAATCTAAATGAACTCTTCTGTTGATTATAAATGAACTGGAACTACTGAATTTTAGATCAACTAATTGATTAGTCATAAAAACACCTCACATACTAATAATGCAAACCAATATTTATTAATAAATATAGAATGATTACTTAACAAAAAACAAATATATACTAGAGTATACTTAAAATTATTATAATTATCAAGTGGAATAATTGAAATTAACAGATAATTATTATAGGAGAAGAATGAGTAAAACTAAATAAAAATGAGTAAAAGGAGAATTAAAATGATACATGAAAAATATTATGACCTATCAAAAAAGCAAAATGAATTATTAAAAAGAAAAAATATAGCAGTTGATGAATTTTATAACGGTGTTTATGAAAGATATGTATACCCTGTTGTAACTAGACATCACATACCCCTTCATTGGAGATTTGACTTGGATAAAGAAACTAATCCATATTTTATTGAAAGGCTAGGTATCAATGCAGTTTTTAATCCGGCAGCCATATATATGGATTCAAAATATTATCTAGTATGTCGTGTTGAAGGCTTAGATAGAAAATCTTTTTTCGCTGTTGCAGAAAGTGATAATGGGGTAGATAATTTTAGATTCATCAACAAACCTCTTTATTGGGAAGATATTGATAGAGAAGAAACTAATATATATGACATGAGATTAGTCAAACATGAGGATGGATGGATTTATGGTGTTTTTTGCTCTGAAAGTAAAGAAAATAAGTGTCAGCAAGGGGATACATCAAGTGCTGTAGCTAAGGCTGGATTAGTTCGTACTAAGGATTTAAAATCATGGGAAAGATTACCTAACATTATAACGCCATCACCACAACAGAGAAATGTGGTACTTCACCCAGAATTTATCAATTCCCAGTATGCTTTTTATACTAGACCACAGAATGGTTTTATTTCTACTGGATCAGGTGGTGGTATAGCCTTCGGATTATGTGATGACATATTGAATCCAGTAATCAATAAAGAAATAGTTATTGATGAAAAGAAATATCATACAGTCTATGAAGTCAAAAATGGAGAAGGTCCAGCTCCTATAAAAACAAATAAAGGGTGGATACATATAGCTCATGGAGTAAGAAATACAGCAGCTGGATTAAGATATGTTTTATACACTTTTGCTACTAGCCTACAGGACCCTGCTAAGGTGATTGCAAAACCAGGAGGATATTTTATTGCACCTTATGATAATGAAAGAGTTGGAGATGTATCAAATGTAGTTTTCTGTAATGGAGTCGTCGTTAATGAAGAAAATGAAGTATTCATATATTATGCTTCTAGCGATACGAGAATTCATGTTGCTACAACAACTGTAGATAAGTTGTTGGATTATACCTTTAATACACCGGAAGATGCCAATAGATCGCTAGATTGTGTAAAACAGCGTATTGAGTTGATTGATAATAATATAAAACTGTCATCGGAATTTTGACGGATGAATTCCTGTATTTTTTTTAAAAACAGTACTGAAATAATATGGATTATCAAATCCTACCATTTCAGCTACCTCAAAAACCTTGAAGTTACTGTCCTTTAAAAGAGCTTTGGCTGCTTCAATTCTTATCTCAGTGATCTTCTTGGTTATAGTAACTCCAGTTTCCTTCTTGAAAATCTGACTTATATAATTTGGTGTTAAACCAACTTGATCTGATATTAGTTTTACAGTTATGTTTTTAGTGTATTGATGTTTGATTATATCATTGATTTCATTAACGACATATCTGTTTTTTTGATTCAATTTATTATTGAAGTACGTAGTTATTGTGTCAAAAAGACTAAGTATATAATTTTTCAATTCATCATAGGTATTTAATTTATAGATATTATTGCATAGTATTATAGGTTCTTCTAAAATGTCGCTAAGGTTTTCTTGTATCTCATATAATGAACGGGTAGTTATAAAAATAAGTTCTGTAAATATGCTTTTAGTGTATTCTGCTGGAGTGAATGAAGAACTTTCAATGTGATTGAAAATCTGACAAAGTACATCATTAACTGTTGTAAGATTGCCTAGCTTTATCCCATTCAACAATTTTTCTTCTATAATATGTAGTTTAACATATTCAAGTGTATCTGTTTTATAAGTCAAGTCTTTTGAGTTAATTACAGTATTTATTCCAGAATAGAACTTATATTCCAGGGAGGTTTCAGCTGATTTATAAGAATTGTACAGCAATAATATTGAATCTACTTTCTCACCTATACCAATAGAAACTTTTATTTCAATATATTTATTAAGGGCTGTCAATAGCTCTTCACAAATATCGCTTATAACATCTATTTGATCATAGTTGAATATAATGATGAATTCATTTTCATTAATATTGAAGCAGATACTATGGTCATATGAAGTTAATAATTCATTACATATATTTAATATAGACATAAGAATTAGTTCATAATTTTCTTCTGAGTTCTTGGAAAAACTACCATTGATTTCATCAATAACCATTTTGCAGGTAACAAAAGGTTTATAGTTTACAAATGGAATATTAAGAAATTTGCATTTATCATATATTGTTTTTTCATCAGAATATTTTCTGAATATTATATTACAAAGGAATCTGTCTTTAATAGCTGGTATATTATCATATAATTGTTTTTTTAACTGCTTGAATTTGACTGCATGTTCTTTTTCGTCATTAATGGAATTAACTACTTTCTCTACAATCTCTATTAGCTTATTTTTCTTTATGGGCTTCAATATATAACCTTCTGTATTTAATTCTATCGCTTGCTGAGCATAAGAAAAATCTTCAATCCCGCTTACTATAATAATTCTAGTTTTATAATTCTGTAGTTTTAGCTTTTGAGCCACTTCAATTCCAGTGAGATGAGGCATTCTTATGTCAGTAAATAATATATCCGGCTTAAGTTCTTCGCATAAAGAAAGAGTTTCAATACCATTTTTTGCTACTCCGACTACTTCAATATTATAAGTTTCCCATGGTAGAATATTTTTAAGACCTTCCCTTACAAGTATTTCATCATCAGCAATTATCATCTTTAACATTCTTATCCTCCTCATAAATCATAAAAGGTAGGGTAATGGTTGCTGTAATTCCTATAGTTTCATTTTCTGAAAAGATTATGCCATATTCATCTCCAAAATAGCTTTTGATTCTCTGATTAACATTCCTTAGTCCATAAGAGCTACAGCTATTAGAGGTGTCATTGATTATATTATTTAGCATATCAATATCAGCACCTATACCATTATCACTAACTGTTATAATTATGTTACTATTTTTCTTCAAACAAACAATTTCAATGAATCCTGGTTCGTCAGTTGGTTCTATACCGTGAATGATTGAGTTTTCAACTAAAGGTTGGAGAGTTAATTTTACAATAGAACACTCTTTTATCTCTTCTTCACAGTATATAGAATACTCAATCATATCTGGAAATCTTATTTTTTGTATGGTCAAATAGCTTTCTGTTTGTATAAGTTCATTTTTTAACGGTATTATAGTTTTACCTTTGCTTAAGCTGTATCTGAAGAAATCTGATAAAGATGTAACCATTATACTTATATCTTCTGCATCATATTTTAATGAGAGCCAGTTGACTGCATCAAGTGTATTATATAGAAAATGAGGATTAATTTGAGCTTGTAGAGCCTTGAACTCTGCTTCTTTTTTTTCATTTTCAATTTCCTTTATCTTAACAATGGAATTTCTGATTTTTTTGTTTGCCGCATTATAATGGTCTATCAGGTAGCTGAATTCATCATTGAAATGGTAATCATCAATTTTTACATATAGGTTATCTGTATCAAGAGTACCCATAGATTCAACAAGTTTTTTTATGGGATTGGATATTCTATTAGCCAGCAATAATGCGAAGCTTAGACTAATGATGAGTATAATGAGGATAACCAGTTTAATAAATTTCTGCGTTCTATATAGGTCTTTGTTAAGTTCGTTAAGTGGTGTTATTCCAATGATTTTCCAATTGATATCATTAATGGTTTTGGTTGATAAGAGTGTCTTTTTATTATTGTAGTCAATGATTTCAGTATTAAAAATAGGACTATCTTTTATTGGCATATAGGATGAAAAGAAAGATTTAAAATTAGCATTTATCAACTTGTTTTCAGTACTTGCTATAATCCTATTGTTTTCGTTAAGTACAAATATAGTACTTCCATTAGTGGGTTTCAGATTAATTAACATCTTACTTATTTCATTCATTGGCAATTGAATTGTTATTAAGCTAGAGAAAGATAAATCATAATTTTTCAAGCCGAACAATTTACGGACATAATTGACTCCTTGGGGCAAATTGTTATTTTTACTTCTAGGAAAATACATTATTCTAGGGCTTGAATCAGGGGAAATACTAGGATACCAAGATGTAATTTGGACTTCTTCCAAATTAAATATGTTAGTGTTGAATTTGTAATCACCGAATTGATATACATATAATTTAGTCTTTGATTTATTGAAATAATTCAATGTTGAAGTATATGTATTAAGAACATTTTCAAAAGCGGAAGATTGAGTTATAGGGTCTTTTATGACTTTATATCTTGAGTATAGGTAATAGAAATGTTTAGAGGGTGAGTAAGATAATAAATCCAACATTTTATCATCTAAATAAATCTGTGTAACAACTTTATCAATTAAATTTATTTCTTTTAAGATGTTATTTTCCAATAGGTTGAAATTCATTTCTAATATGTTTTCTGTTTTGTTAGTGAGACTCTCAGTTGATTTTGTGTATATGATTGAAGAAATAAGTGTAGTTGGAATTATGATGATTAGTAAAAATATTATAATCAGTTGATTTTTTATAGTGGATATTTTTTTTGATAAATATTTTTTGAAAGATATTAGTTTTTTAATCATTGATTATCACCATATTATAAAAAATTATTAGAAACATATCTTGAATAAATTCTTATTCAGATTATAATAATACAACAAAATATATATAACGTCCATATAAATATCAATGATTTTATAAACATTTCTATTATAAATAATAAATATCGTTGATTTTTCCAATTGACAGTAATTGTTTATCGAATTAGATATCACTTGAAAGTGACATGCTCCCCCACTAAACCTATAAAACGGTTTTGAGGGGGCTTCTTGGGACGTAGTAACTTAATGGTTACTATTATTACCAAGCTCTACGGGTAAGCCCTACCCTGTAATATTTTAATATTGCAACAACAATTTACCTTGATTTTTAATGTTTATACTTGCATTTAGGTCTCTATCTATTGAATTGCCACACTCACAAGTATATACTTTTTCTGATAGTTTCAAGTCTTTTTTTACTGCACCACAAATTGAACAGGTTTTACTTGATGGATAGAATCTGTCTATCTTCACAAGTTGTTTCCCTCTTAATTCAGCTTTATATTTAAGCATTGCAATGAACATTCCCCAACCATTATCAGATACGCTTTTACCAAATTTCAATACTTGGCTCATACCTTTCATATTTAGGTCTTCTATCGCTAAAGCATTGTATTTATTTATTAATTGAGTAGATAGTTTATGTAAAAAATCCAATCTTGAATTTTTTATTTTATAGTGTATTTTTGCTACTTTAATCTTTTGTTTATACCAATTATTCGAAAACCTTACCATACGTGATAATTTCCTTTGTGCCTTGATAAGTTTAGCTTCTAACATACGAAAAAATCTAGGATACTTGGCTCTTTGGTTTTCAGAGCTAACAAACAGTTCTTTCATTGAAAAATCTAAACCTACTATGTTGCCGTTACTTGGAACTTGAATTATTTCTTTTTCAAATTCAGTAGTAATACTTACAAAATAAGCACCTGTAGGTACTTGACTTATAGTAGCAGATAATATTTTATTATTCCTAGGTATTTCTCTATGAAATTTAGTTTTTAGCAATCCTAATTTTGGAAACTTCAACATACTGCCTTCTATTCTTATTGAATTGTTAGTGTTTTTGGTTGTATAAGATTTGATATTGTTTCTTTTAGATTTGAATCTAGGATATTTAGCTCTCTTTTGAAAGAAATTCTTAAAAGCAGTATCTAAATTCCTAAGTGCAGATTGAAGAGAAACACTATCCACTTCTTTAAGCCAAGTTAAATCTTTTTTCAAAGCTGTTAACTCTTTAGCTTGATTAACATAAGTAGTTGATTTTTCTTCATTCTTGTATAATTCAATTCTTTGATTAAGAAAACGATTGAATACAAATCTAGTACAGCCGAAGGTTTTATGAATCAAAATCAGTTGTTCCTTATTAGGATATATTCTATATTTGAAAGCTTTATTGATTTTCATAGATTTTCCCTCTTCCTTATGTTATAATTATATCGTAATTCAATTTAGTTGTAAAGGAGTTTTTTAGATGAATGATAGCGAATTCAAAAGCAATAGGCATTCAATATACAATCTAAAATATCATTTGGTTGTAATAACTAAATATAGACACAAATGTATTAACAAAGAACTATTAGACGACCTAAATGAAATATTCAAAAACATAATTGAAGGAAAAAACGGAACTATAATCGAATTTAATGGAGAACCTGACCATATCCATTTACTATTTGAAACACCTCCCCAAGTGGAATTAGCAAAATTAGTTAATACTCTAAAAACTGTTTCTTCAAGACTTATTAGGAAAAAACATAGTGAATATTTAAAAGAATATTACTGGAAACCCGTATTTTGGAGTAGAAGTTATTGCATTTTAACAACTGGAGGAGCAACAATAGAAATGATTGAGAAATATATTCGCTCTCAAGCAGGAGTTAAAGATTAAAAACCTTTCCGATTCATCTCCCTCCTAGTTAGAGGAGGGGGGTTTCTCGAAACATCTAGATAAAATATTATTATTATAGAATGTGTTTAAAAACAATATGTATGTAAAGGAGAACATAATGAAGATAAAGATTGTACCAATTATGATACTGATTTGCTTTTTAATCGTTGGATGTGAAAATGAAAATAATGATAGTCAGATTATGGAATCAAATGATTCAGAAGAAAATACAATAACATTCATGGTAAAAGTTTTAGATGATAAAACTATCACACCACTAGAAAAATTGATAAAAGAATATAATCGTACAAGCAGTAAAAAAATAGTTTTAGAAAAAGTAACTTATGATAAATATCAATACATATTAAATATGAAAATGATGTCAAAAGATAAGCCGGATATATTTATGCTGGATGAAGATTGGTTACAAACATATAATGACAAGAACTGGCTGCTACCTATAAATACATATCTAAGTGGGAAAGTAGATAAGTCGTTAGAAAATGTTATTCCTTTGAGTATGCGTACATATAGATTGATATATAATAAGGACATATTCAAAGAAGTTGGTCTGGATTGGGAAAAACCTCCTGTTACGTTAGATGAATTATATAAAGATGCCATTAAAATCAGTGAAATGAAGATAGGTGAGAGTTATGGTTTTGCACTCTATCTAAAAGACAAAGAAAGTGGGTTCCAGAGTCTTCTGGAAAATGCTAATAAGATGAATGGTATTTACTATTATGATAAAGAAAATGATAATTATAATTTCAGTAAATATAAAGAATGGTTTCAAGTGATGATGAAGATTAATCATCAAAGTGGTATATTACAATATGCTACTAAATTGAAAAAAGATAATGTGATAAAACAATTTGCAGAAAGTAATATAGGTATGATGATTATATCCAATGAAGATTATTATTGGATTGATAGCCAAGAAGACAATAATGTAGGTATAAGTAGTGTACCTATCTGGAATCAAGAAAATATAAAAAACAATAATATAAGCATACCGGGTATATTAATAGGAGTTAACAGTAAATCAGATTCAATTGATGAGATAGTTGATTTTTGTAAAGCATTGACATCAAGAGAGTGGGGAATCTACATGTATGAAAAAGGATATATCATACCTACATATAATGTTAAATTAAAAGAACTGGATGAACTGTTAAATACTAATACACCAAGAGAATTTTTGCCTGATAAAGAAATGTATGTTTATGAGACAAACAAGGAAAATAAAGAATACGAACGACAGAGGTTTGACATTTATTTTGATATAATAACTGGTGAAAGACCAATAGTAGAAGGACTTAATACCTTGAATAATATAATGAATGAAATCAATGATAGCAATTGATATTTACAGCAATATATTTGATTTTATAAAAGGCATCAATTCATTTTGATGCTTTTTGTAGTTATTTTTATAGAATCATAGTTTTTTAAATTTACATATTTCTAGTAGATTATATAATGAATATACCAAATAAAACAGAGGTGACGATAATGAAAACACTAAAAAAGCACTTTAAATATTATCCACTATATTTAATGATTCTACCAGGATTTTTATTAATATTATGCATGAGATATTTACCTATGGGTGGGATTATAATAGCCTTCAAAAATATAAATTATGCTGATGGTATTTTAGGAAGTCCCTGGTGTGGTTTTGACAATTTCGAGTTTCTATTCAAGACCAAGGATGTTCTCATAGCAACTAGGAATACTTTATTATACAATCTTGCTTTTATAGTTTTAGGTATGATAGTTTCAATCTCTTTTGCTATAGCATTATGTGAAATTCGTAATAGATATGCAGCTAAAGTATATCAAAGCATTTTTTTCTTTCCTTATTTCTTATCAATGGTTGTTGTAGCATATATGGTATTTGCTTTTTTAGGCATGGAGAATGGTCTGCTGAATAAAAACATATTCTCATTATTCAATATGGAAAAAATAAGATTTTATGCAGAACCTAAGCATTGGCCAGGTATCTTGGTATTCGTTAATCTATGGAAAAACGTAGGGTACTCTACAGTGATATATTTGGCTGCTATTTTGGGAATAGCTCCAGAACTATATGAAGCTGCAATTATAGATGGTGCAAGTAAATGGCAGCAGATAGTATATATTACGCTACCATCAATCAAACCTATAATAATAATATTAGCCATAATGGCTATCGGCAGAATATTCTATGCTGACTTTGGTCTGTTCTATAATGTGCCAATGAATTCAGGAGCTCTATTTTCTACTACGCAAGTTATTGATACATATGTATATCGTGCAATGACAAAATTAGGGGACTTGGGAATGGCTGCGGCGGCTGCATTATATCAATCGTTTGTAGGTTTTGTATTGGTTATTACAGCTAATTGGATAATAAGAAAAATTGATTCAGAGAATGCATTATTCTAGGGGGGAGCACAATGAAAAAGAAAGCAGGAGTCAATCAGATTTCTAATAGAGCAAACTGTATTATAAATATCTTTTTTCTGATATATGCAATTTTGTGTATTGCACCATTATTACTTTCATTAGGTGTATCTTTGACTGATGAGAAAGAAGTGGTTCTACATGGATTTAATTTCATTCCACGAAAATTCAGTTTAGATGCTTATAGGTTTTTGTTTCAAGATGCATCACATGTATTAAGAGCTTATGGTGTATCAATATTTGTTACTGTGGTAGGTACGATATTTAGCGTGATGTTAACAGCATTATATGCCTATCCAATATCAAGAAAAGATTTTCCAGCAGCTAAGTTTTTCACTTTTTTCATATTTTTCACAATGCTATTTAATGGTGGATTGGTAGCAAGTTTCTATATAAACACACAATTATTCCATTTCAAGAATAGATTATATTCTCTGTTATTGCCATTGATGATGAATCCATTTAATGTATTGATTGTAAGGACGTTCTATAAGCAGAGTGTACCAAAATCAATAATTGAATCATCAAAAATAGATGGTGCTAGTGAGTTTAGGATTTTCATTCAAATGGTATTACCTTTATCAAAACCAGCTATAGCTACAATAGCTTTATTTGACACTTTGTGTTATTGGAATGATTGGTTTTCAAGTCTGTTATACATATCAGATGTAAAATTATATTCTTTACAATACACCATGTATACTGCTCTTATGAATATCAAGTATTTATTGAAATTTGGTGAAACATCATCTGATGCGTTGAACAGCCTGGGTACAGTACCAACCCAAACAGTGAGATTCGCAATGGTATTGATAGCAATAGGACCTATAATACTCGCTTATCCTTATTTCCAAAAACATTTTGTAAAAGGGTTAACTATAGGTGCTTTGAAAGGTTAGAATAATTACTTAGTAATTATTTTGATAAATAGTTTTTATACTAAAATATTCTAGGAGGTAGTTTGTTTATGAAAAAACTTATTGCAGTAATGCTGATAATAGTTTTAACACTATCATTAGCTGCATGTGGAGGTAAAAAGAAAGTAGAGGAAACAAAAGGGGAGAATGCAGATTCAAAAGAAAAATCTGGAACTATTGAAGAAAAAGTAGAAGATAAAGATGAATTGGAACCTGTTACTTTAAAATTCACATATCCAGGTTCTCATCAGCAAGATGAAGAAAAAGTTGAAGAAGCCATTAATGAATATCTAAAAGATAAAATCAATGCATCTATTGATATTGAGCCAATTGATTGGTCAGCATTTGAAGAGAAAACCAGCTTGATGATGGCAACAGGTGATAATCTTGATATGATATTCACTGCATCTTGGATGACTTATTATACAGATGTTGCTAAAAAGGCGTATGTACCATTGAATGATCTAATTGAAAAATATGCACCTAAGACAAAAGAATTATTGAATCCTGCATTATTTGAAGGTCCAAAAGTAGATGGAGTCATATATGGCTTATCAACAAACAAAGAAACTGCGGGAGCTACAGGATTGTTCTTTAGAAAAGATTTAGTAGAAAAATATAAGTTTGATATATCCAAGATAAAATCTATTGATGATTTTGAAACTGTTTTAGAACCTATGTTAGAAACTATCAAAAAGAATGAGCCAGGAATATATCCTTACTATTCTAATGGATATAATAGTCTAGTAAGTTTTTATCAACCCTTATCTATAGGTGGAGGAGATACTCCAGGATATTACAATCCTGATTCAGGTAAAATTGAGTATACACAAGAGAGTGAAGAGAAGGTATTATTATATGATTTAGCTTATAAGTGGGCTAATATGGGGTATATAAATGAGGATGCAGTTACAGCAGAGGAATGGGTTCCTAATATGTTCTGTACCTGGATGCCATACAAACCTGGTAAAGATGCAGAAATGTCAGCTCAATTAGGTGTTGAGTTAGTAGGAGAAGTCATAGGTGATCCTTATACAACTACATGTGAAGTAACAGGTTCTATGATTGCTATATCAAGAAATAGTAAAAATCCAGAAAGATGTATGATGTTTCTAGAATTATTGAATACTGATAAGTATCTAAATAATTTATTGAATTATGGTATTGAAGATGTTCATTATTTGAAAGTCAAAGATAATGTAATAGATTTTCCAGAAGGTGTAACTGCATCTACAAGCAATTATTATCCTTCATCACAATGGATGTTCCAAAATCAATTCTTGAATTATCTAAGAGTTGGAGAAGCAGAGGACAAATGGGAACAATATGATGCATTCAACAAGAGTGCAGTAGTAAGCCCATTGTTAGGTTTTGCATTTGATGCCACACCTGTTAAATCTGAGATTGCAGCTTGTAAAAATATTCGTGAAGAATTTGAAAAAGCATTGGTAAGTGGTGTTTTGGACCCAGCTGTAGCTGTTCCAGAATATCTAGAAAAATTAAAAGCCAATGGTTCAGAGAAGATTGTAGCTGAAAAACAAAGACAAATAGATGCATTTAAAGCCAAGAATAAATAATATTTATTCCATGTAACTATTACATATGAAAGGAAGATATTAATATTATGAAAGAGTTTCCTTATATGGATACAACATTATCTTTTGATGAAAGAATCAATGATTTAGTTTCGAGAATGTCATTAATTGAAAAAGTATCTCAGCTAATGCATAATGCTTAACCTGTAGAAAGATTAGGTATACCTGCCCATAATTGGTGGAATGAGGTAAGCTACCCATAACTTTTTACAGATCACTTGATGACTATAGTATGAAGAATAGGACATATAGATATTTTAAAAAAGAACCTTTATATCTTTTTGGATATGGACTTAGCTATACATCTTTTGAATTCTCTAATTTAAAGCTTTCAAAAGTATATTAGAAATGGAAGAAGAATTATTAATCAATGTTGATATTACTAATATAGGGGAAGTATCAGGATATGAAACTGTACAGTTATATGTAAAAGACTTAGATGCATCAGTAGTTATACCTAGGAATGGAGAATGTAAGCTGGAACCAGGCAGATGTTTGTAGGTGGAAGTCAGCCAGACGATAGAAGCATACAATTAACAAAACAAAATGTACTAGATACAACATTTGAGGTAGTAGGTAACGTAATGAGCTTAAGAGAAAATGAATAAGTGATATTATTTAAGGAGGAAAATAAAATGAGACTCAAAAGGAGAAGGTATCTGGTTTTATTCCTAGTTTTTGGTTTAATGTTTACTATTACAAAACCTTGCACTAATTCACTGGCATCCAATTTTATTACAATATATTGGGAAGATGAAAAACAGGAGATTGACGGGTTCGGATTTTCAGGAGCTGATTGGTCACATATACCATATCAATTACAAGAACCTGTAAGAACAGAAGTAATGGATTTATTATTTAATATTGACGGCGGTATTGGGGCTTCAATATGCAGAAGTGAAATACATCCGGAGTATTCACCTGCATTAGGTGAATATGATTTTGTAAATATCAAACCTGAACAATTATGGTACATAAAAGAAGCGGAGTCTAGAGGTGTGGATAAACAGATTGCAACTGCATGGACACCACCAGCATTCATGAAAACTAATAATAGTCAAACTAATGGTGGATATCTGATTGAAGAGTATTATGATGATTTTGCTGATCTATTAAGTGAATTTGTAGTTCAGTTCGAACAGCTTCATGGTATTGATTTTTATGCAGTATCAATGTGTAATGAACCTAATTCTAGCATTTTTCTGGATTGGAATTCATGTTCTTGGAAGGGTGAACAAATTAAGACTTTCATAAAAGATTACATGAAACCAGTATTCATTGAAAAAGGAATAGATGATACTAAGTTCATCATAGCTGAACCTTCTTGGTGGTCAGAATCATTGATGGAACCTACATTAAATAATCCTACAGCCTGTGAAATGATTGATATAGTTGGAGCACATCAATATCAACTATCGCCTTCAAAATTCACTACAGCTTTTTCAAAAGGTAAAAAAGTATGGCAAACAGAAGTATGTGACCCAGGACATTTTGATGCTGGTATCGGTGAAGGGCTTAGATGGGCTAAGAATATTCATGAATTCATGGTTGATGCGCAAGCAAGTGCATATCTTTATTGGCAGGGAGTAATGAGAGAAGGTAGTGAAGGATTAATTTGCACTAATTCAGATTTCACTGATTATGTTATGACTAAGAGATACTATACTTTTGGACATTACAGCAAGTTTATCAGACCAGGGTATGTGCGTATTTGCACATCGGATACAGGAATCTCTGATACTTATATATCTGCGTATAAGAACCAAGAAACAGGAGATTTTGTTATAGTGGCAATTAATGATACTGATAAAATACAGCAGTTTGACCTGTTAACTGATGGATTCAGTGCTGATAAGCTGACACCGTATATTACTGATGATACTTTGGATATGCAAAAGGGTAGTCAGGTACCTTATAATGATGGTACATATTATATTGCATTACCACCAAAGAGTGTAGTCACATATGTGGGTAAGAAAAATAGCAATACATTAACAGATGTAGAGGTTATTGAAGATAATCTAGATGATTGGTCTATGGTTTATTCAAAATCAAATGGCTGGTTCTTGGATTCATCCAATTCAGAGTATTTTGAAGGAGATTTGTCTAGAGCTTCTAGGAACTCTGGTAAGAATGAAGAATTAGTATATTATTTTGATGGAAAAGATATTAATTTCTTTGAGGTAAAATTATTCCAGTATTGGTATTTTGATGCTCTTTCATTCTACGCATCTGAGGATAATCAGAATTGGACAGAGATTCCACATAGTTCATATCCTAAGGAATGGCAAGGTAGTAAATGGCATAAGATGGTTCACATTCCAAGATATATCCCTGAAGGTACTAAATATATAAAAGTAAAATTAACGGATGACAGTACTTGGGAAAAACAGATATCTAATATAAAATTTATTGTAAGCAAGTAAGAAGTAATTTTGATATCTAGTCTTTTGATAAAGAGCAAATAAAAGTCTGTATGATTTCTATGTTAGAAATTCATACAGACTTTTTTTATCTTATAGCTTATAGGAAAGTCCTGCTTTTTAAGCATCTGAAATAGGAGCATTTTCTTATGTGCTAAGGAAACTTTCATAACGATTTTATTTTTATTATGTCAAGCATTTTTGAAAATGTCTCGAAATTTTTAAAATATGAGCACCGATTATTTTGGTGCTTTAATAACTTCCGCATTTATTCCACGGTCCTATTTACAACGAGCCTCTAATGGCATGGTTT